>JARRLJ010000256.1:0-7748 GCA_037387025.1 Gemmatimonadales bacterium | reverse complement strand
GGATTGCGGTCGGCTCGGCCGTGACATTCGCGGCGGTTCGCACGATCGAAGGCTTCCTGTTTGAAGTCGATCCCCTCGATCCCGCAACGTTGCTGGGAGTTGCGCTCCTGCTCGCGGTAGCAGCCATGGCGGCGAGCTACATACCGGCTCGACGCGCGACAAAGGTTGACCCTATTGCGGCTCTGAGACGCGAGTGAGCCATCGCGCCACCACTTAGTCTAAAGGTATGTCAGGCACATAGTTACGTGCCGCCTCCCTGCCGCACGATCCGCTTCGGCCTTATGTTCCCACTGTAGGAGAATCCCCCGCTGAACAGGGAGTGAAGCGAATGACCAGTGTAACCGGCGGATCCCCTCGCGCTCGCGAAGACGTCTACCAGCGCGCGCACGAGTTGGCCTCGGAAATGACCACCCCACTTCCCGGGTCCACTCGTGTCTACGTCACGGGGAGCCGACCTGATCTGCGTGTTCCGATGCGCGAGATCCCGCAAACCGACACACCGTCGCTGTTCGGCGAGGAAGCCAATCCCACAATCTACGTATACGATACGTCGGGACCGTACACCGACCCGGACGTTGCGGTGGACGTGCGCAAAGGCATCGCGCCCCTGCGCGCTAGTTGGATCGCCGAACGCGACGACACCGAGGAACTCGATGGCCCGAGCTCGGAACACGGACGCGAACGGGCCGCAGATCCGGACACCGCCCATCTACGGTTCCATTCGGACCGGGCGCCCCTGCATGCAAAGCCCAGTCGGCGCGTCACGCAAATGCACTATGCCCGCAAGGGTATTGTGACTCCGGAGATGGAGTTCATCGCCATTCGCGAGAACCAGCGCGGCTCGAACTACCAAGGCACGAAGCTCGCGGAACAGCATCCCGGCGATGCCTTCGGTGCCCGTTTGTCTGCAGAGGTAACACCCGAGTTCGTCCGCGAAGAGGTTGCGCGCGGTAGAGCCATCATTCCATCCAACATCAATCATCCGGAACTCGAGCCGATGATCATCGGGCGGAACTTCCTGGTGAAGATCAACGCCAACATGGGCAACTCGGCGGTGAGTTCTTCGATCGCTGAAGAGGTCGAGAAGATGGTGTGGGCGACCCGCTGGGGAGCCGACACCATCATGGATCTCTCAACCGGGAAGAACATTCACGAGACCCGAGAGTGGATGATCCGGAACAGTCCAGTCCCGGTCGGTACCGTGCCCATCTATCAGGCGCTAGAGAAGGTCGATGGCGTAGCAGAGGACCTAACCTGGGAGATCTACCGCGACACCCTCATCGAGCAGTGCGAACAAGGGGTCGATTACTTTACGATCCACGCCGGTGTACTGTTGCGCTACATACCGCTCACTGCAGCGCGCGTGACCGGCATTGTGTCGCGCGGCGGTTCTGTCATGGCCAAGTGGTGCCTGGCGCATCATACCGAGAGTTTCCTGTACACCAAATGGGACGAAATTTGCGAAATCCTGGCTGCGTACGATGTCGCAATCTCGCTTGGTGACGGTCTTCGTCCCGGGGCCATTGCGGATGCCAACGACGAGGCGCAGTTCGCAGAACTCCTGACGCAGGGGACCACATCACTTCGGCGATCGGCGCCGCGATGATCGGCTGGTTCGGGACCGCCATGCTCTGCTACGTCACCCCTAAAGAGCACCTTGGTTTACCCAACAAGCACGACGTCAGGGAGGGCGTGATCACTTACAAGATCTCAGCCCACGCGGCCGACCTGGCCAAAGGGCACCCCGGCGCACAGATCCGCGACAATGCGTTATCAAAGGCACGGTTCGAGTTTCGCTGGCGCGACCAATTCAACCTAGCGCTGGATCCGCAGCGGGCCGTGGAGTTCCACGACGAAACCTTGCCCGCGGAAGGAGCCAAGGTGGCGCACTTCTGCTCGATGTGCGGCCCCAAGTTCTGCTCGATGAAGATCACACAAGACGTGCGCGATTATGCCAAGGAGCACGGGATCGAGTCAGCAGAAGCCGCGCTGAAAGCTGGGATGAAGGAAAAGGCGGGAGAGTTCAAGGAGAGCGGCGGAGAAGTGTATCAGCGGGCATAGGAGCGCCTACCTGCACCGTGAGAGGAGAGCCGACAGACTATTCCCTCGGCTCTTTGCAGCCAGCGGGGCGGGAATCACTACTCGGTCAGCCCCTCGTACACCCACTTGCTAGCCTCTCCGATGTACGTCAGATTCATCGAGTCACAGCACGTAAAGCTGGAACTCGACTGGGGCACGTGACAACTCGATTTCAATGCCGGTGACTGAAGGGTCATTGGCTGATCCGCCTCGTAGAAAAGCTGCGACGCGGCACGTATGGACTAGTGCTGTCGTCGTTATTGTGCTTCTTTTCATATTCCTGCTGGGTGTAAATGGTCTGAGCACAGGGTTCAGGTCAGCCGGGAGAGACCTGCTCGATTCCTTCTTTGCTGCCACCGAGAACCCATTCATTGCACTCATGGTAGGTATTCTGGCAACGGCCCTGATTCAGAGCTCGTCCGTCACCACATCCATGATCGTGGCCTTCGTGGCGGCGCCCGACAACCCTCTCCCGATTGCCAACGCCGTGCCAATGGTTATGGGGGCCAACATCGGCACCACCGTGACCAACATGATCGTCTCGATGGCGCATATGGGCCGGAGGGAGGAATTCCGCCGCGCCTTCGCTGTCGCAACCTGCCACGACTTCTTCAACCTGATGTCTGTGGCTGTCTTCTTACCGCTCGAGCTGTTGACCGGCTATCTGCGACGGACGGCCATGGCTCTCTCATCGCTGCTAACGGGAATCGGGGGAGTGGAATACGACAGTCCCATCAAGGGCGTGTTGAAGATGGCTCTGGAGCCCGTGACGGATCTGATAGCACTGGTAACGCCATCTGAGAAAGTAGCTGGTATCGTCCTGATATTCGTGAGCGCGGGAATGATCTTCACGGCCCTGACGCTGCTCGTGAAAACGCTCAGGTCGGCGCTCCGAACGCATGTCGAGCTTGTCGTAACGAAGGCGTTTGACCAGAACGCGGTGGCGGCAATGGCGATCGGTGTAATCCTAACGGCCATGGTCCAGTCCAGCTCCATCACAACGTCACTGCTGGTACCGCTGGCCGGGGCGGGACTGCTCACCCTGGAGCAGGCGTTTCCAATCACAATTGGTGCCAACATCGGAACGACCGTCACTGCCCTGATGGCTGCGCTGGCCGCAACCGGTGTGAATGCCGCGTCAGGAATCGTGATAGCACTCGTGCACTTACTATTCAATTTGAGCGGCACTCTGCTCATATATCCGATAGAGGCAATCAGGGCAGTTCCACTCAGGGCCTCCCGCTGGATGGCGAAGGTCGCGGGTCGGTCGCGCCAGTGGGCAATCGTGTATGTACTGATGTTCTTCTATGGAATTCCCGCCATGTTTGCCGTGCTGAGGAACATTTTCGAATGATCGAGGGGGCGGTATGCTTCGCGAGTTGATTAGTATCTTCCGGTCCAGTGATCCGATCGGTGAGATGGGGAAGCACTTCCTGGAAATGCTCCGCATCGCGCACGAAGCGGATTCGGAAGCAGATCATAGCCCACCTCTCGGTCACCGGAACAAAACTGGACCTTCCCTACTGCCTGCTACTGACCAGCCTGGTGAAGGACGTCGAACGCATAGGCGACTATTCGAAGAACCTAACGGAGATCGGTGACTTCTTCACAGGTCCACTACCCGATGACGAGTCGGTATCGGAATTGAGGCAGATCCGTAGCGGTGTTGAAGCGGCGTCCGTTGGCTTGGGGCAGATACTGGACAAATCGGATCACGACAAGGCTCATAGCCTGATTCGGGAGGGGTCGGGGTTAGCACGACGCTGCGACACTCTGGTCACCAAGACAGCACAGAGCTCGTACGATGCCGCCACGGCGGTGGCCGTGGTCCTTGCTACCCGATATTACAAGCGCATCGGAGGCCACGTGCTCAACATACTCTCGAGCGTCGTGATGCCGCTCCACAAGGTGGATTACTATGATGAGGATGCGATCCCGCCCGAGCTGAAACCGGGGGGATAGAATCTAATCCGGGTGCATCCCGCCGTTTCTGCCTCGATCCGGCGCCCTTCTGGCGCCATCCACAGACCGGTCGCATAATACGCCCATTCCCTCCCCTCCGCTCCTCAGGAGATACGTACCATGTGGAAGCCTTCGATTCTCGCTGTCGTCGCAACCTTGATCGTCGCGCCGGGTGCCGTCACTGCACAGCAGGTCACACCCGAGCAATACAACCAACTGCATTTCCGTCACATTGGTCCGGTGGGTAACCGCGTGGCCGCGGTTACAGGCGTTCCCGGTGACCGGTTCACGTACTTGGTCGGTGCCGCGACCGGCGGTATCTGGAAAACCGAAGATGCAGGTCTCCACTGGAAACCGGTGTTCGACGACCAGCCGGTGCCCTCAGTGGGAGCGCTGGCGGTGGCACCATCCGACCCCGCAATCGTGTGGGCCGGCACCGGCGAGCCATTCATTCGCTCCAATGTCTCGATCGGCGACGGCGTTTGGAAATCAACCGATGGCGGTGAGACCTGGACCCACAGTGGACTCCCAGGACCCGGTCGCATCTCGCGGATCGTGATTCACCCGACCGATCCGGACATCGTGTACGCGGCACAGCTGGGGCACGGTTACAGCCCGCAAGCCACACGTGGTATCTACCGTACGACCGACGGTGGGGCGACGTGGGAGCAGGTGCTGTTCGTGGACGAGAACACCGGCGCGTCCGACTTGATAATGGATCCCAACAACTCGCGTATTCTGTTCGCCGGCATGTGGCAGTTGGAACTCAAGACGTGGACGCGCGAGAGCGGAGGATCGGGTAGCGCCATCTACATGTCGAAGGATGGAGGCGACAGTTGGACCCGTCTCGAGGGGCACGGTCTGCCGACGCGACCGGTTGGCAAGATCGGACTGTGCATGTCGCCTGACGACTCACGCCGCGTGTACGCACTGATCGAGACCGGCGACGGCGTACCGATTCATGGAGAGGAAACCGATAGCGGCGAGTTGTGGCGCTCCGATGACGGCGGAACCAACTGGACACTCACCAGTTTCAATCACGATTTGGCAACGCGTCACGCATATTACACGCGCTGCGCCGTCGCACCGAATGACAAAGACGAAGTCTACTTCGCCTCCGGCAGCTTCAGCCGCAGCATCGACGGTGGCAGGACAGTGGTGACCAGCAACCAACTGGGCGACGAATCGGCACCAGGCTGGGACCACCACGATCTGTGGGTCGATCCGCTCAACGCCGATCGGATGATCATGGGGTTTGACGGCGGTGCCGCAATATCCGAGAATCGCACCGGCTCCTGGTTCCGCGCACAACTGCCAATCGCGCAGATGTACCACGTAACGGTCGACAACACGATTCCCTACCACGTGATCGGAAACCGGCAGGACGGACCGGGTTTCCGCGGCCCGTCCAACACCCGCACGGGAGGTTTTTGGGCCAACGGACTGATACCGCGTGGTGAGTGGCACGATGTGGGCGGGGGGGAGAGCGGTTTCGCGACACCCGACCCGACCGATCCCGACATCATCTGGTCGAGCGCCTCAGGCTCAGGCGCGGCTGGCGGCATCGTCGTGCGATTCGACGAGCGCAATCGCCAGTACCGCATGGTTGAAGTGTGGCCCCTCAACACCCGCGGATGGCCTGCCGAAGACTTGCGTTTCCGGTTTCAGTGGACGTTCCCGCTCTTGATATCACCGCACGACCACAACACGGTCTTCGTGACGAGTCAACACGTCCATCGCACGACTAACGGCGGTCAGAGCTGGGAAGTGATCAGCCCGGATCTAACGACCAACGACAAGTCCAACCAGACGATCTCGGGCGGACTGACTCCGGACAACATCGGCGTCGAGTATTGCTGCGTGATCTACGCATTCGACGAATCACCGGTGCAGCAGGGCGTATTGTGGGCCGGCTCCAATGACGGACTCGTGCACGTTAGTCGCGATGGTGGCGACACGTGGACTGATGTCACGCAGAATATCCCGAATCTTCCGCCGGACGGTGTGGTGAGGAGCATCGATGCATCCAAATGGGATGCGGCCAAGGCGTACATCACCATCGAACATCATCAGGTCGGCGACTTCGCGCCCCGCGCCTACAAGACGGAGGATTTCGGTGCCCACTGGACGCAGATCACAAACGGCATCGACGATTACGTGTTGTCGTACACCCGTTACTTGCTGGAAGACCCTGTGCGACCCGGCTTACTATACCTCGGTACAGAGAACAAGCTCTACATCTCGTTCGACGACGGCGAACGGTGGCAACCGTCCATGAACAACCTACCGCACACACCGTTCTACGGACTCGTGGTACAGGAACACTTCAACGATCTCGTCATCGGCACCTATGGACGTGGCTACTGGATTCTCGACGACATCAGTCCGCTACATCAGCTCACCGACGACGTGGTGGCATCGGCGGCGCATCTGTTCGAGCCGCGTGACGCTTACCGCTTCCGGCCCATCACGGAACCGATGATCATGCTGGAAGATCAAGCTGACGGAGAGAATCCTGAGTACGGTGCGTCGCTCAACTACTGGCTGGCGGAGGAGCCGGAGGGCGATGTGAGTCTGTGGATCATCGACGCGGCCGGCGATACGGTGCGCACTCTAAGCGGCAGCAAACACATTGGCATCAATCGTGTGTGGTGGAACCTGCAGGGTGAGCCCTCGATGCAAATCCGACTCCGTACCAAGCCGCTGTACGCCGATTGGGTCGAGTTGAACGACGAGGGTTGGCGTTCGGGCGGCCCGCGGTTGTCGGTGCTCCAACCACCTGGTACCTACACGGTCGCGCTCGAAGTAGACGGTCAGACGTACACACGACAACTGAACGTGCTCAAAGATCCCAACTCGGACGGCACACTCGCGGAGATCGAGGAGCAGACCGCGATGGTCGCAGAGATCCGTGCCGACCTCGAGACCGCCGGCGACATCGTGAACAAGGTCGAACTGGCACGGCGTCAGATCTACGACTTGAGGACGATGCTGAAGGCAACCAGCAACGACGCAACGATACTCTCGGCCATAGACTCATTGGATCAAGAGCTCATTGCTGTCGAGGGACAGTTGATCCAGATGAAGATCTCACAGGGCGGGGACGGAATCCGCTGGCCGGCGTTGGTGATCGATCAACTATCGTATCTGGCACGCAACGTCGGCACGGCAGACTTTCGGCCCACCGACCAGCAGCGGGAGGTGTATCAGGTCCTCCAAGACGAGCTGATGCAGATACAGGAACAGTTCGACGTGCTGTTAGACAGCGAGTTGCCGGCATTCAATCGCTTGCTGGAGGAGCGAAACGTCGCGCAGATCATGTTGCCGTGAGCCGGGACCGGTGTCCCGACTATGGCCCGCGGATCAGGGATTTCGAGGCAACTCCTTGATCAGGATCTGACGGAACTGTGTCGGATGGCTCTCGCTTTGGATAGCTATATAACCGCTGGTCAAGGGTTGCCCGTCCTCGAGCGCTGAGGCTGCAAGTTCGGTCGAATCGGCTCCACCTACGACTGGCCGGGAGTACATCAATACGGTGTCACCATCCACGACATGTGCTATGAGCGAGTCACCCAGCACCAACAGGTCCACGGTCACCCACTCATCGGTGTGAACGGTCCTCTCATACTTCTCATCCAAACAGGAGCATGATGTTCGTTTGGAGAAGAACCGAGAAAGAGATCTCTCACATCCCTGGATAGTGTCTA
>JARRLJ010000255.1:0-4212 GCA_037387025.1 Gemmatimonadales bacterium | reverse complement strand
AGGAGAGCAACGAAGCGCGCGAGCAGCTACGACGAGCGATGAACGAACTTCAGAGAGCGATGGGTGAACTGGACCGCACGCGCATCGCGCGATTCTACGGACAGCTGGGCGACGTAGGCCCATTTGCTCTTTCCATCACGAGTTCCGGCCCGCTGATGGGTGTGTACCTCAGCACGGAACGCGATCCGGCCACCGATTCCATTGGAGCGGTTTTGAACGACGTAGTAGCGGATGGGCCGGCGGCAGAGGCGGGCCTGAGGGATGGTGACATCATCACCAGCGCGAACGGAGAGCCACTGGCACGTTCCAGCCGCCGTGACGCCTCGCCCAGCAACAAGCTCGTGGGCATCAAGGAAGAACTCGAACCCGGTGACACTCTGCACGTCGAGTATCAACGGGGATCACGCACTGCCACGGCTGACATCGTGCTGGCTGAACGCGATTCCGAACTCAGCTACGGGGTGACGGTGGGGCCTGATGTGGCGGTCTTGCCGCGAACATATGTGTCCACGGGACGAGCTATGTCGCCCAATGTGACCACCGTGTTCCGCAGCGGTCTGTGGTCGGTCGGCTGGCTCGACGTCGAGCTGGTAGAGCTGAATGAGGACCTGGGAGCCTATTTCGGGACGTCGGAGGGGTTGCTGATAATCAGAGCGCCCGAGGACGACGAGTTCGATTTCAGAAGCGGCGACGTGATTCTCAATATCGATGGCCGGAAACCGACGGACCAATCGCACCTGGTTCGGATAATTCGTTCTTATGAACCGGGCGAGACTATGAACGTCGAGATCATGAGGAACCGGAGTCCACAGGTTATAGCCGTCACCGTTCCAGGGCGGGACGAGGGCTTGAGGTGGAACTACGAGAGGTGGAACTACGAAAGGCAATAAGGAGACGGTAAGCGACGGGAAGAGACGGGAAGGGACGGTAGCCCCACGCCACACCCCCTCCGTCTCTTCCCGTCTTTTTTTGCCCGGCTCTTCCCGTCGCTTCTAGCTTGCGCTCCTCCCCGTGCTGAGCGATCATCAGGCCAGTCCAGCATCCATTCTGGAGTCCCAATGCCCGAATCGATCTACCCGTGGCTGCACCTGGCTGGCCGCGTTCTGTTTGCCTCCTTTTGCGTCGTCTTCGGTCTGAGACACCTGTTCAGCCCACAGGTCCCGACATTCATGGAGAGCAAGGGTGTACCCGGTCCCAGAGTCGTGTCCTGGGCGACCGGGATCATGGTCCTGGTTGGTGGCGTGTTCATACTGCTGGGCTGGCACCGGTTCATCGGGGCCGGCCTGGTCTTCCTCGTGCTGTTCCCAGCCGGCTGGGCCCTGCACCCGTTCTGGAAGGAAAGTGACCCTGTCGCTCGCCAGAACGAGCTGGCTCAGTTCCTCAAGGCGCTGGCGTTGTCAGGAGCCGCCCTGTTCATGGCCTTCTACGGCGGCACCGTCTGGCCCCTTAGCCTCGGAGGCTGACGGGTCCGGCGGTAGTCGGGTTGCGGTCATCTGCCCAATTCGGCACCGACTGGCCCGTCTCCCGTCTCCCGTCTCCCGTCTCCCGTCTCTCACCGCCCCCTTGACTCCGAGCAATCGCGAACATAAGATATATCGTACGTAATATCGGACCGTAATATCTAGACCTATCGCGTGGAGGTACAGATGAGAGAACGCGACTGGTTCTTCGGCATGGGGCCGTGGGAGTGGTGGCCGGGTTATGGCCGGCGCCGCGGTGGCAGGCGGCGGCGCCACTGGTTTGAGCCGGGGGACATGAAGTACGTAATCCTCAAGCTCCTCAGGGAGAAGCCAATGCACGGCTACGAAGTGATGAAGGAGCTAGAGGAGCACACGCGTGGCTGTTACAAGCCGTCTCCCGGTACAGTGTACCCAACTCTGCAGTGGTTGGAAGACGAGGGGCTCGTCAGCGCCGAAGATGTGGAGGGCAAGAAGGTCTACTCCATCACCGACGCTGGCCGCGAGTTCCTGGAGGAGCACAAGAGCACCGTGGAAGACATCTTCGACCGGGTCGAGGAGACCATCGAGAACCTGTTCAACGACCCCATGCCGGATGTCACTCGACAGGTGGGGAAACTGGTCGGACAGGTCTACCGCACCACCTGGAGACTCAGGGACGACGAGGAAAAGGTCGCTGAGGTGGCCAAGCTCTTGGAGCGTACGACCGCAGAGCTGGAAGAATTGCGCGGCTAGTCGGCGTCAGCCTCGAATTCCAGGAGTTCCACCGGCGCGCCGTCTGAGACGATGAACGCGACGAGGACTCCGGGGGAAGGACTGTTCGGCTCGATGAGAACGTCCTTTCCCTCGAGTTCTCGCTCGAGGTCGTCCACTTTGAACGCGACGTGTGGCACGGTCTTAACCAGTTCTGGCAAGGGGCAGTCGACCTCGAACCTCATCCATTCGATCCCGTAGGGACTCGTCTCGAAGCCCGATACGTACACCTTGAATTCCTCGAGGTAGACCTCTCCTTCACGCGCAATCTCGGTCGGAATACCTATGTGGTGGAACTCTAGCACGTGTGGCTCACTCCCGAGTCTTCAGTAGTTGCCAAAGTGCGCATGCGCAATGCGGTGCGCGCCGTCAATTGGCACGTACACTAGTGTAACGGGCCCGCGCTGTACTTCTTGCTCGTCGGCGCCTCGTCTGAAATACCAAGTACCAGCCACAACCGTCGCGCTGGGATACTCTGAGATGTGTAGATCTTCCAGCCACAGCTCCGTCTCGGTCTCCGTGCCGCCATTTGCGAATCCAAAGCCGCGGTGATGCTCTCGTAGTGAATCGATCCCCGTGATGACCCCTTCACGTTCCGACGATAGATACGTGACGGTGGAATCCGATACAAACAACCGATCTACCATATCGAGGTCGTATGAATTCCACATATCGACCCAGGCATCGACAGCCGCCGCATCGAACGAGGCAGAGTCTTCGTGCGTTCCGGTCGCGCATCCGACTAACAACATCAACGAGAACACGACCGTGTGGGTTGCGACGGATCGAATCATGCTGTACGTCCTGTTCAATGTACCTGCAATGTAGCCTACGATCTGTAAGCACCGCGTCATGCTGCTCAGGCTCACACGGGGATTCCAGGCCCTAGTCAAAACACAAGGCCGGGCAAGACCGGTGGGTCGACTAAGCCACGGCGCAAAAGTCATCCGGTTCTCGAAACCCGGCGGCATGAAGCGAGGCGCGGATTGCGGTGCGTGCCTTCTTGGAGCCAACCGCGGCAACGACATAACTGTCACTGTAACCTTCGATTTTCGACGGGGGGCTGACGGGTGCACCGTGAATGATTTGCCCAATCTTTCGAGGATCCAGATCTACGAACGCAACGATGTCGTGGCCCTCGTTCTGCAATGCTAATGCAAATGCCTTTCCGACCGGTCCTGCTCCCCATACTACTATTGGACGACCCGCAACACGCCGGTTGATGAAGTGAGCTTTGCAACGGCGGAACGCGTCTTCCCCATATCGGGGATCCTGTCGCGAAAGCCGGTCGGGCCGGTCCCGCCAATCGAGCAAGACCTCAGGAACCTTGCCGAGTCCGTATCCCGCTTTCCAAAGCCGCAGTATGAGATCGTAGTCTTCCGGCCATCCTGCGTCTCGGTACCCACCAATAGCCTCGAAAGCTTGCCGCCGTACCACCAAAGTGGGATGTGCAATCGGGCATTCTACGAAGAGGTCACGCTCGATGTCGGTGGGAGTGGCAACGCTGTTGATCCACTTTTCGTAACGACGAGTGCCGTCACGCAAGACACTACGCGGTACGTATCTCACCCCGGTCCCACACGCTGCAATGTTTCGCTTTGCCTCCAAATGTTCGAGCTGGCGCTCGAGTCGCCTTGGACGTGCAATGTCGTCAGCATCCATGCGAGCGAAAACGATACCCTGCGATTCTGCAGCCGCCCGGTTCAGGGCCGCCACAATGCCCTGAGCTGGGGTGGTGATAACCCGCATCCGCGAGTCCCGATCGGTCCACGCGGCGAGCAAGTCCGGCGTTCGATCCGTGGAACCGTCGTCCACGGCGACCACCTCGAACGTCCGCAAAGTCTGACCGGCAATCGATGCCAGCGCCTCGTCCAAAGTGGCTTCAGCGTCCCGACACGGGATTAGCACTGATACTGGCGTTGGGGGCACGGTGCACGTTTGTTGGGTGTCTCGTAAGGAAGATAGAACCAGACCAGCGATGAGCAGAATCCATCCAAATATC
>JARRLJ010000254.1:0-6438 GCA_037387025.1 Gemmatimonadales bacterium | reverse complement strand
ATGTGTCACCGAATGCAGACTGAGCCTCACCACGCTCTGCACGTTGGCGACAGCGTTCTCGACGACATTGGGGGCGCACAGAACGCGGGAATGCAGGCACTGCTTGTGCAACGCGGCGAGAGCGGGTCACCTGCGGCTGTATCGACAATCACGAGCCTGCAACAGCTCCCGGGCCTCCTCGGAGTGTGACCCGCTTTAGATGCCGAGCATCTGTGTCACTTTGAAGATCAGGCTCCTGCCTGGGGACGGAGATCCCACCGTGGTGAACCGCTGCTCGTTGTACACGATGTAGATGTTAGACAATGGATGGTGGATGAAGTTGAACCGCAGGTTCGTATTGACCGCGTCAGTCTCCGGATCCCACTGCACCAGGGCGTCGACGAACATATTCGTCGTGAAAGAATAGTTGGCACGCGCCGTGTAGATCTGTCGCACGAAGTCGCCGTAGGTGCCGAGGTCACCGACCGTGCGCTGTCCGCCGATACTGGCACGTATATGGTGTGTTGGCTGGAGGGAAAGCGTCAGATTCACCGTCTTTTGAGTGCCACTCCAAAGCCCTCCCAGGATGCCAGTGACATAGACTGACAACACCTTTGATGGGTCGCTGGTGCCGCGTAGCATCCACTCCACCCAATCGTACTTGCCGCTCGGGAGCTCGGTTGTGCCAGGTGATAGAAGGAACGGATCGTACAGCGTCTCGATCTTGGGATTCACCGAGAGTTCGACGTACCCGCCGTTATTCAGGAAAAAGGTATAGCCACTGTGGAGGTTGGCTGCGACTTCCTTGCCGGGAAATCCGTCGAAGTCGGTATAGTAGTTCCACACGATGTGCGGGTGCATCTCGCGAATCCCGATACGGCGTAGGCTCTCCAAGCGCGGGCGGATACCGGTATCGATCATCCACGCGCGTACGCCTCTCCGCCTGTGGAATCCGAGCTCGTTGTTGAAGTCATCTGCCATCCACAGCGTGCCGAACTTGATGTGAACGAAGTTGGCCTCGCGGTTCAATGTGCTCTGGAAGGCATAACGAGGGCCGCTCACGCCATCCGTCTCACTCTGCACGAAGAACGAGCTCCAATCGATGCGCTCCGGCAGCCGAATGTTGGCGTCGGCACCATAGATGACGTTGTAATCGTCACGATCATCGACGGCGATGCGGCCCATCACAAGGGCCCCGACGTCGGAGTTGGCGCCGACGTTGCGTCGCAAGCGGAACACCCCGTAGTCACTCCCGGGGATGAGGGAGTCGTCAGGACTGCGTGTCTGCATGGCAAGGGCACCGACTTGGAATTCACCTTCTTTACCCGTGACTCTCACGCCACCGTTGATGCCCGTCGGCCGCCCGTCCGGTCCCAGGCCGATGCGACGGCTGAAGAACATGATCAGGTTCTCACGACCGGTTGGCTGAGTCGAAAGACGGGTGTTGCGCGGCGTGTCACCGATGTAGAAGATGCCTGAATTCTCGAGAAAGAAGTCGCGCTTTTCCGGGTAGAATTGACTGAACTGCGTGAGATTCACCTGCTGCTCGTCTGCCTCGACCTGAGCAAAGTCCGGGTTCACGGTGAGGTCGAGGGTCAGGCCGCGCGTTAGCCCGTACTTGAGGTCGCCCCCGGCGGTTACACGTTCATCGAACGAGGGCTCTCCTATATCGCGTACCGTTTCTCCCAACACGTAGGGTGTGATGCGCAGATCCCGATTACCCGTGCTGGTCGGCAATCCGACGAGATCTCCGGCGAGGGATACGCGCGTGAGTGCATAGGCGCGCGGAACGGGCGCCCAGAACACGACCTCGTTATTACGGCGGATGCGGCGTGAGAAGTTGATGCCCCAGCGACCGCCGGTGGTCGAAGTGGAACGGAGTACGCGAAACGGTATTTGCATCTCAACGGTCCATCCGTCAGCCATCCGCCGTGTCTTGACGGACCATGGCGCGTCCCAACTTGCGTTGGTTTCTCGTCCCTCGTTGGTCACCTGCTGATCAGCACGCGCCCCCGCGGCATTGGTTGCGAACAGGTAACCGTTCCGTCGATCTGCGAACGTGTCGAAGATGACCTCGAACGTATCCTGGTTGTCGATGCGAAAATCCTTACGGATGTCTTTCACGACCACGGCATCGGGTTGGCTGTCGTACAGATGGGCTCCGATGTAGATGTTCTCCTGGTCGTAGGCGATCCAGACTTCCGTGCGCTCCGTCGCGGGCGATCCCTCGTCGGGCTCGCTCTGCACAAATCCGGTTGCTGGGGGTGCCGAATGCCATGCCGGTTCGTCGAGAATCCCGTCGAGCCGGATGTCTGTACTGGGAACGGCTGAGATTTCGTAACTGACGGAGCTGGTCGTACCTCCGTTGGATCGAGTCTGTTCCGGCGACTGCCCAACGCCAGTAGCTGGCGCCATCAGTGCGACCCAGAGTAGGGCATTGAGCAGTGGAAAGCGGCGGTTCATGCTACCTCGCGCTAATCGGTGACGGACTATATAGCGACCAAGAGCGCCATGGGATAGTCGGAAGCTAGGCATCCAGTCGGTGCACGGCCACCTACATCGATCCTGTACCCTTTAGATGCTGAACCAGGCGAAGCAAGCGCTCGTCGCGTTCAACGTACGTCTATTTGTCGGCGCTGTCCTGTTATGTCGTCGGTCTTTCCGGTCAGCTCCCAGCGGGCGAGCGACACCGGTATTATACCCACGGCGGTGAATTCGTCCATGAATCGCTTCAGTGTGAAGTCGTCGCCGAGCTGCAGCGCGCGTTCGGCCATGAGTTGCTCGATTTCAGTCTTGCCCACGAGATAACTCGTACCGTAGCCTGGCTGCTGCAGGTAGAGATGCTGCTCGCCCCAGACAGTATTGCCGTCTTCCGGCAACCAGCCGCGCGGCGTCCACTGCGATGCGAACTGTACTGCCTCTTCCATGGTCCATTCATTCGCGTGCATGTAGAGTCCCCCCAGTGCCCGCGCGGCACGTTGGGCTAGGAGTATCCAGATGAGTTCGCGCGACCGTGGGCGCTCGTCGAATATCCCCGCGTGCATCATCATTTCTTCCATTCCGGTGGCCAGGCCCTCTGACCGGCCGTCGAAGATATTGTAGAGCGATGGTACCCGCCTGATCGGGCTCGGGTGCGGCTCGTTGTCCATCCGCGCCAGCTCGATCCAGTGGTAGCCATGCAAGCGCAGTGTAATGGCGTCGTGGTAACTCACCTCGGAGAAGAATTCCCGCAGTCCGTCGGCGGGTGAGAAGCTGTCGATACGCTCGCGGAGCGCTTGATCCATGTAGTCCGTGACCGAGACAATCTCTTCCTCTTCGAGAAAACGCATGAAGTCAGTTACGGCGGCGTTGAACACCCTGTCGTACTCCTCGGCACTGCCCACGAGCCTCAATGGCGGGAGCTCGCGGTTCCTGTGCTCCTCGAGGCGCAAAGCCGAGTGGGCGCGGGCTAGCTCGCTCTTCATGAGCGTCACCTCCTCTTCCCAGGTATAGGGGACGAGGTGGACGTTCTGGAGGTACCAGGTGTAGTTGTCCTTGCCGACACCCGACGGCCCGTTCTTGGACGGCGCTTCCGCTTCGATCCACTCCTTGAACGCCACGGTGGCGTGTCGCGCCTGCCCGATCGCCGTGTCTAGCTCGGAGCTGCTTCCGCCCACACGGTTCGCCAACGCGTCGAGGTCGGCGATCTGTGCGTTCATGTTGCGAACGCCCTGGATCCAGAGATCGTGGGCCTCTCCGACGAGGTTCCCCCGTGCCTGCTCCAGTACCGCCGGAATGGTGCCGATGCGCGCGGCGAGCTCTGCTGCGTCTGCCGGCGACAGCGGATAATCGTACTTCCAGAGATCGATCCAGGTATGGATCACCGGGCCCTCATGCGCGGGCACGTCGCTGCGGCTGGGGAAAATCATGGTGTAAAAGGCAGGGATCCTGGCCCACGGGCGGCGCACCCGGTGATCGAAGTCGAGTCCGTTCATTTCTGCTTGGACCAGGCGATAATCGACCTGCTGCGGAATGGGCCAATCACTGGGATCGATCGAGGCCAAACGATGCTGCAAAGTCGCCAGTTCGGCATGCTGTTCGGCCATGGCTGGAGCAGTGTAATCTGGAATTCCATCCACTAGCGTTGGGGCCTCGAATGCACGCCACTCTTCAAACAGGACAAGGAGGTCCTCGTAACTGCTGCTTGTCGGGACTTCTTGCTGTGCACCACATGCGGCGACAATGAGAGCAAAGGACCAGGATGCCATGTAGAACCTCCAGGGATCGGCAGTCGAAACTGCAGCGTTTAGGCACAAGATGCTAGTCACGGTACCACATTTGACGTTCCGCGTTCGTTAGTCGATATTGACCCCCTTCGACGCTCGATATTCTCTAATTCGACATTCGATATTCCTTGTTCACCAGTTCGACATTCTCCGAGTGAAACGGTCATGTTCAGGTGGTTCATTCTCGGAATCCTGTTGAGTGCGATTGGCACATCCGGGTACTTCCGCAGGCGCGCCAGGGTCGAGGGAGGCACGATTGCACGCCGTTCGGAAGGGACTGCGCTTGTCGTCGCCCGAGTGGTGGTGACTGTCCCGCTCTTCGCGGCCATCGTCACGTATATCATCAACCCGCAGTGGATGGAGTGGTCGGCTTTCAACGCACCAGAGTGGGCTCGGTGGGCAGGTGTCATGCTGGGAGTCCTCGTGATCCCATCGGTCTTCTGGGTGCTCAAATCACTCGGCCGAAACGTCAGCGAGACTGTCCTTACCAAGTCCGACCACCAGCTGGTCACAGTGGGGCCATACCGCTGGGTTCGCCATCCGCTCTATACCACCGGACTGACACTTCTGGTGGCCATTGGCCTGATGGCCGCAAACGCGGCGATTCTGTTCTTTGTGGTACTGATTTCGATTCTGATCAGATATGTCGTGATTCCGCGCGATGAGGCTGCGTTGGAGAGCAGGTTTTGAGGAGAATACCGGAGCTACATGATTCAGACTGGTCGACTACTTCCAAAGGGACGAGGCTACGTGCAGAAGACGTCACTTTGAGTTCGCTTGCGTATCCACATAGGCCAAGGGGACGATACATGGCAGACGTAAATGGTCGCTAATGACAGTCCGAAGCGCACATTCTTGAGCCTCCGTGGTTCACCGGTGCGTGTGTTTCGCGTTCTGCTCGGTGCGATCATGCTGTCGACAGGCATCGGCGTGCTCTATGCTCTCTCGGACCGCCCAGCTTTTTTGGAGTCATTTCCGGGAGCAGCCGAGCCGCAAGTATACGGAGGGTTACTTCTCGTAGCAGGCGCGGGTCTGGTAGCGCTGATCGCGCTTTGGACGTGGCGACGTTGGGGGCTGCTGCTCTATGGAGTCGTCGTCGTCGCCAGTCTGGCGCTCGATAGAATGGCAAAGGCACCACCAGCGCATGAACTGACAGTTTGCGTCGCCGCAGTAGCGGTTTTCTCGCTGGCGTATCTCAACCGGACTCGCTTCGCCAGCAGTGGGCGTTCCACGACGCACTGATGAATGGAGTGAAGCTGGATACGCGAGGTTCAAACGGTAGGGCCGGCAGCGTCCGGACGGCAGTGGCAATTGTGATCGTGGTGCTGATCGCGCTGGTTCACTCGTTCAGAGTGGGTAGTTATCTGAATGGCTCGCTGTTCACGCTTTACTACAGCTACTTCTCGGACGTATTCCTTCCGTTTGGCATGTACTTCCTTTTGTAACGGAGGTTATGCAGGCTTTTGGGGTACCGTTACTGGGAAGGACATTCGACCCTCTCAACTTCGTGATGTTCGTTGCTGGAGTCTTGTTGGCGGGATTTCTAGATGAGATAGTGTTTGCCCACGTAATACCGCGCTGGTCCCTGCAGTCGATAGATGCACGCACGTGAACCCTCGCGCTTAGCTCTCGCCACGAGTGCTACCGCGCACTGCCTGTTGGGATGTGGTTTGGGTGAGGTGGTGGGCGTCGTCACCGGCGTAGCGTTGGCTTTGTCGAACGTGGCGACGCTAGTTCTGGCCGTTGGTCTCGGCTTCGTGTTTGGCCTCGCGCTTGGCCTGGTGCCACTCTTGCGTGCCGGCTTTGAATGGGCACGGGCGGTGAAGCAGGTGCTAGTTGCAGAGGGCTTGAGCATCGCGGTGATGGAGACGGCTGAAGTTCTGGTCGAGGTCTACATACCCGGCGTCATGCAAGCGAGCTTAGGCGCCCCGATATTCTGGCTTGGAATGCTGCTAGCGTTGATTGCGGGATTCGCCGCGGCCTTTCCCGTCAACTATATCTTGATTGGGCGAGGTGTGAGGCACCACCACTAGACCGTGGAGAGCAGCGATGGCGAAGCTGGAGGTCAACGGCGTTGCACTAGAGTACGTGGAGAGGGGCACCGGCGAACCGCTGGTGCTCGTGCACGGCTCATCCAGCGACTATCGGACTTGGAACGCGCAAGTAGCTGAATTCGGCACACGATATAGAACGA
>JARRLJ010000253.1:0-6620 GCA_037387025.1 Gemmatimonadales bacterium | reverse complement strand
GATTCGCCTGTCATCGAGATCTCAACCGCACATGTAGTGGCGTCAGTTTCTGCGTTTCCTGGCGAAGAACGCTATCAACTTGTAGACCAGTTTCGCCGCTAGGAAATCTGGGGCTACTATCCCGGGTATTGGCGCGAGTTCCACGACATCACACCCCACGACGTTCCTCTCTTCAAACACGCGCGCCAGGAGCTCAAGCGTAGCGTACCATTCGCCTCCACCGGGTTCAGGAGTACCGGTCGAGGGCATCAGCGCAGGGTCAAAGTAATCGACGTCTATGGTGATGTATACGTCGTCTCCCAACGAGTCTATCACCCGATCGATCCAGTTACCTCGCTTTAGCTCATGTCCAAATACCACCGGTATGTTCTTGGCCTTTATTAGTAGTCGTTCCTCAATTGTGAGCGATCGGATCCCAACGGGAACCAGCCGAACTTGTTCGTGAACGCGGTACATCACGCAGGCGTGGGAGAAAGGAGTCCCTTCGTACTCCGTACGTAGGTCGGAGTGTGCGTCGAGTTGTAGTACTGACAGCGGGCTGGTCTCGAGACGAGACGCGTTTGCGAGGATCGCTGGGCCTGAAACGCTGTGCTCCCCACCAATCATGATCACAAACTTCCCTACCGCGATCAATCCATCGACCGCACGTTGGAGCTCAGCGAGCGCGGACTCGGGACCGCTATCGGGGAGGACCAATTCTGGCAAGGTGTGGATTCCAACTTCGTACGGCTCGAAGTCGAGTTCATGATCATACAGCTCCAGAAACCGCGATGCATGTAGCAAGCCACGCGGGCCAAACCGGGTCCCTCCCATATACGAGACAGTAGATTCGTAAGGGACTGGGAGGATTACAACTGGTGCGGTCGCAAACGGGGCCTCCTCCGGTGGCACCCCCAGAAATGTCTCCGGTGGCGCCCAGGGCAAGTCATTGAGTTCGGGTGGTATGTCGAAAGGTTGGCCCCGATCCCTAAACTCATTCATCCGCAAAACACCACAGCGCTGACAACGGTAACCCATTTGCCGTCGTCCTGCGCTTCCGCCGTACAACTCATGTTCGTTGAGCGCACGATCTCGCCGGACAGTTTCCAGCGCTCCTTTCGCTCATCCCAAGCCTGATCGGGGTTGAACGGAACCCCCAAGACAGTCGCCAGCATGCTGGCAGCCAGATCTTCTGCGTAATCGCCCGCCGCCCTTTTTCCCACGCCGAAGGCATGGTGCTCCGATATGTACCCGTGATGTGACGAATCAGCTGGAATGGCCAGGCCAACCGATGCGGTGGCGCGCCTCGACGGCTCATTCGTTGCGGCCTCCGCCACAACCGCGAACACGACTTGACCCGGGCTCAACATTTTCACACCCGTCTTCCTCGGCACCATCTTGCAGTGGGGCGGCCAAATCGAGCTCACCCGCACCAAGTTGTATTGGGCGATGCGCGCCTCACGCAATGCCTCTTCGAAACTGGTTAGTTTCTCCCGGTGGCGACCGATACCCTTGGTCAAGAACGCCTGGGTCGGTAGGAACTTCGTGGGATCTATCATTCGCTTTCTTCCTCAGCGGATACTTGGCCAGCGGCATCCACGATGGCTGATTCATTTTCAGTGGCATACCAAATTCCGGCTGCTATCTCCACTGGGGGTTCGGCTTCCCCCGCCCTCTCTTGGACACCCTTGACTACTTCGTCCACCACCGAGGTTGGACTCTCGCCGACCTCTTCAATCGCAACCTTCCCTTGTCCCCTCTCTCTACCACGGACAATCAGCATGTAGCTAGCCGTGTAGACCCGCCGGCGCTCGCCGTCGGACAACCGTGACACGACTGCCACACCCCACTCACGCTCCTCCCGACGAACTGGCGGGAAGAGCCATATCCGTTCGATTTCCGTCGCTGGCACCACCTCAGCGAGGCTCTGTGCCGCGCGGGCCCAACCCAATCCGAGTCCAGGAGACGACGCAGCGCCTACCGGTGCCTCCAAACCCACAATCACCTCCGTTGATTCCGTAAAAGACGCCCATACCGCTGCCGCGTTCGCCCTGCGTCAATGCCCCGACGCGAGTTTCGCGGCAAAGCAAGATACCGGTGGCGAGTGAACCCATCAAGCAACGACTACAGGAGGGATACAGGATCGCGGTCGAACACAACTCGCACCTGCCGCGACACAGCGTGCGGTACTCTTCGCGCGGCATACCCGGCCACACGATCCAGGAGGGCTCGGTTTGTTGAGCGGAACAGAACGTGCCAGCGCCAACGACGCTTGATGCGCGCAAGAGGTGATGGAGCCGGGCCAATCACGTCTAGCTTTCCCCGTGTTCTAGCTTTGGCCAGGCCGAGGAGCCAGTCTGCCACATCTCCGGCCGCATCAGCTACCGTCGTCTCGTTCAGACCGCTCACCACCACGTTCACCAACCCACCGCGTCCGGCCCTGCCTGCGACTTGGGCAATCAACTGAAATGTGCGCTCTGCCGAACGGAAATCGGGCAGGTGGAGACCAGTGTCCGCATCGACCACCCCGACCAGAGTCACCCCAGGGAAGTCGAGTCCCTTCGCGATCATCTGGGTTCCGAATAGGAGATCCACGTCGCGCCGAGCCACGGCCTCCAAGATCCGCCCGTGTGACCACTTCGCCGACGTCGTGTCAGCGTCCATCCTCGCGAGTCGTGCTTCGGGAAATCGTTGCCCCAGCCAACTCTCCAGCAATTGAGTCCCCGTCCCGCGCGTCTGTTGCGTGTCATGTCCACACTCGCTACAAGAGCTCGGGATGGAATCATCGAATCCGCAATAGTGACACCGAAGTCTTGCCGGAGTCTGATGAACGGTGAGGGATATGCTGCAGTGCGGGCAGTTGCGAACCACGCCGCAATTCGGACACTGGAGGAAGTGGGCGAACCCTCTTCGGTTCAGCAACAATATGATCTGGTTTCCGTCCTTCAGTTCATCGTTCACCGCTTGATCGAGCACCTTGGTCCACGGAACCACCCCGCTCTCCGCGACTTTCGGCTCGGCGCGCATGTCCACAAGAGTGACCTCCGGAAGCGGCCTGGCGTTGACGCGGTTTGGCAGTGACACGACCGTGATACGGTCTCGTACAGCCCAGGTCTCTAGCGATGGAGTAGCACTGCCCAACACAACCCGCGTGCCTTCAATCTTGCCACGTTTGACTGCCACGTCGCGCGCGTGATACCGCGGCGCCTCCCCATGCTTGTAACTGGCATCGTGCTCTTCGTCCACAATGATCGCGGCCAGATCGGGTACGGGCGCGAAGACCGCCGACCGCGCTCCCACAACGACACGGCGGCTCCCCGTGGTCGATGCGCGCCACGCGTCGGCCCGCTCAGCGTCCGACAGACCAGAATGGAGCACTGCGACGTCGGCGCCAAATATTCCCCGCACCCGGGCTATCGTCTGTGGCGTGAGTGAAATCTCGGGCACGAGGACGATCACGCCACGGCCACGCTCGACGTCTTCACGGAACGCCTGTAGGTAGACAAGCGTCTTTCCGCTTCCAGTCACACCAAAGAGGGATGCAACACCACCCGGGCCGATCTCATGTATCCGGCGCATGGCCACCTTCTGCCGTTCCGTCGGAGCCGGCGGCGGCGAGCCGCTACTTTGGCTGAACGGATCACGCAGTCGCACGCGTTCCTCTATGCGGGCCACGTCGCGCTGGACCAAGCCGTTCAAGATCGCCCGAGAGAAACCGAGTTGATCCACCAAGTGCGCCAGGGGTGCTTCGCCGCCAAGAGCATCCACCGTTTCGTACGCAGCTCTCTGACGTACGGCCCTTCCGAATGTCGTTTCTCTCTCGAGCAGAGAGGGCACCTGAGTTGTAAGCACTAGCACCCGTTCGGTGCCCGCCGACGGCCCGAGGTTGGGCGGTTCCGTTTCGATTTCGATTGCACCAGTTCTTGCCAGCCGCTGGAGCAACTCCCACACCGGGCGTTTCAGTCGGCGCGCCAGCGTCGTGGCGTAGGCGCGCCCTCCCGCTGCTTTCAGAGTTCGCACCAGATCCGCACTCGCTCCACCCGCCGCAGCTCGCGGGTCACGCAATCGGGCGACCGTCTTCGAGCTACCCCAGAGCGCCGAGGGAAGCATCGCCCGCAGGCTGATTCCGATGGGAGTTGTGTAGTACCCAGCGATCCACTGACCCAATTCCAACAGTCGTGCGGGTAACAATGGAACCGGATCGGGAGCGAGCAGGACAGGTTTGAGATCCTCAACGGGACCCACGTCCACGCCTACCACCACTCCAACGAGTTCCCGGCTGCGCACTCCAACCACGACTCGCGCCCCCGGGACTACTCGATCAGCCAGGCCGGTTGGGATTGCATACGAGTAAGGATGCTGGGCTGGAATAGGGAGGGCGACATGGCAAATGGTCGGAATCATGCGCCCCGCCGTGATGCCGCTAGCCGTGCGGCCAGCGCGTGCCTTTGACAATCGAGAGACTCAGTATGCGCTTTCTAGCCAGGCGTCGCAGTGTGGCCACATCTCGTCCCAGGACCGCCCGGACGCCGGCCCATCCAGCCGCCCTCCAGCCGCGAACCACAAGACCAAGAACACCGTGGGCAATCCAACGCCCCTCACCAGCCGCTTCCTCTACAGTCAGCTCGACGATGTTCGCCTCCCTGAAGAATGCCTTCCACTCGACCGGGAGCTGCGGAGACATGCCAAGTGCCTTCGCCACACGCGCTTCCTTTTCCGTTGGCGTCTGAAGCCAGGAAGGCACCAACGCGATCACCGTTCCCATCGGCCTCGCCACCCTCCCAGCTTCCAGCACGACCGCTTTGCCATCTGGCGCTGGAAGATGAAGCATGTGCACCAACGTGATGTCGAAGACTTGATCCTGATGGGGCAGATTCGTCGGGTCCGCTACTTGAAACGTCGTCAACTGTGAAAGTCCTGCCTGTCGGGCCGCGCCTTCTGCCGCATCTATCGCCTGGGGCTCCGGATCCAATCCTTCGGTGAACGTGTTGAACCGTTTGCACCACCAAAGGACGGAACGCCCAGCACCACAGCCAACCCACAAAGTCTCATGTCCAGGCTCCGCATCCGCCAACTGGGCCAGCCGACGATGGATCGGTTCCTCAACCTCATTCCAGGGCTGGAGAATTGAGAGAAGTGTCGTGGAAGGAAGCCGGCGGGCCATGGGTCCAACTTACGGTGGGTCGGCGCTCAAGCAAGCGCCCCAACGTGCGCTGCTGCGGCCTTGCAGACTCGGCCTGGCACATAGCCACCCTCCATGACGGAAGCTACGGGGGCACCAATCTCTCGCCACCGAGCGGTCCAGAGCGAGTAGTCGTCTGGCTCAAGCGTGAATCCAGCCAGCGGGTCTCCGGCAAGGGCATCGAACCCGGCAGAGATCAGGATCAACTCTGGCAGCCAGCCATCAGTAGCTCGGTCAACGGCCCGGTTCAGATCACGCACATATGTGTCACGGGGAAGTCCCGGCGAACGCGGGACATTGAAGACATTCCCAACTCCCCGTTCCTCCTCGCCACCTGTTCCTGGGTACAGTGGCCATTGGTGAAGCGACACGTAGCGTATGCGCTCGTCGCGCTCCACCAGCTCCTGGGTGCCGTTACCATGATGTACATCCCAATCGATTATCAGGACCCGCCCAAGGGTTCCCTGATTCAGTGCCCAACGCGCTGCCACCACCACGTTATTGATGAGGCAAAACCCCATTGCCGTATCCGCGGTAGCATGGTGTCCGGGGGGTCGAACGGCGGCGAACGCAGGCGACCCGGCGAGCGCGGCTTGCGCAGCTTCAACGGCGGCCCCGGCCCCGTGAACCGCAGCCACGTAACTGTGCTCGTTCACGTAGGTGTCCTCGTCCAGTCGGCCCCCGCCTCGAGCGGCGAGATCACGAATTCCAGTGAGGTAATCCTCTTCATGGACTGCAAGCAGGAGATCCTCACCGGCAGGTTTGGCCACGTGCCAATTGACCTCGTAGGGCAAGGAGGGAGACTTCAATTCAGCCAGGACGGCTTCGAGCCTCGTCGGCGACTCCGGATGTCCCTCTCCCGCGCTGTGTTTGAGCGAAGAGGGGTGCCAAATGACGCGCACCGTCACGCGGCTCGAGCCTCAACAGAGTCCGTCAACGTATCACCGGACGGGTCTGCGGCGTGCTGCAAGCAGGGTAAGGGTGGCCCAGTTCCCGATGTCCATCTCAGCCAAGGACACCCTTTCATCCAAGACCAGAGCTCCATGGTACTTGACTTTGTAGCTTGCCGGATCGGAAGTCCCGATAGCCTTCGCGAGAGCCTCTGCCTTCACTCTCTCGACCTGCCAGTCGAGGCGCACCTTCAATGACACGGTACCCCACACATCCTCCACCCACACCTTCAGGGTCAACTCGGGCTGCGTGGTCATCGCCTATGTATCTCCCGCTCCCGGCAGGGTGGAAAAGAACCGGCCGATCGCCTGATGGTACAACATGGAAGAGGCCCGAACCTTGGCACCTTTATCTCCTTCGAACACCGCCACCGCTATCTCCTCTCCTCCCTGACCCCGGAACGTAGCGAAGCTAGGTCCCTCTTTCTCCACGAACGCACTGTATTGGGGCACGCGCTCGGCAAAGAAAGTCTTGGCACGTGAGATCACTTCCGCGGCCGAGAGGGTGG
>JARRLJ010000252.1:10745-13330 GCA_037387025.1 Gemmatimonadales bacterium | reverse complement strand
TCAGCGCCCGATTCAAGCCTGCCTTGGAGATCGCATCGATGAGCATGCTCATGCCGTCGTATGCGTGCGCGGCGTATGTTTCTGGAGCTTCAGCGTACTTGTTCCGGAAGTCCTCGACGAACTGCACATACTTTTGGTCCGTGCTGGTAGGGTTGTATGGGAAGCCGGCGGCTACGTTACCATGGTCAGGACCGACGATATCCAGGAACTCCTGTGTGACCATACGATCGCTGCCGAAGAACCACTGATCCATTCCCATTTCCCGCATTTGCTTGAGTATCAGCGCCGATTCTCTGGAATTGCCATATGTAATCACGCCATCTACGTCGAGTGACTTGATGCGTTCCAGCTGGGCCGTGAACACGGTGTCCCCTTCCTCATACGACAGCTCGACCATGAAGGGATGACCGAGCCGTGTAGAAGCGTCGCGGAACTCGTCTATGCTGACACGCCCATATCGGTTTACTGCGCGGATCGCGGCGACACGTTCGAGGCCGAGGGTCTTATACGCAAAGTCCGCAAGCAGGTATGACATCTGACGGTCATCCGTGATGTTGCGGAACACCCATGGGATGTTGGTTTCCACGAAGGTTGGGTCAGTGTCCGCGGTGTTCATCACGGGAATCTCCGCCTTGAGTGCCACGCGAATGAGTATGTGGCTATTTGCACCGTCAACGGTGCCGAGAATGGCCCAGGCACTGTCTTTCCAGGCCATCTGCACGGCTTGTCGTCCTGATGATCGCCAGTTCCCGTTGTCGTTACGGACTATCAGTTCGTAGGGGACCCTCCCGCGGTAGCCACCCTTGGCGTTCGCTTGCTCGAGGGCTAGTAGAGCGCCTTGCAGCATCTTGATTCCAATTGGCGCTAGATGTGATGCACTGTATCCGTCCCACCGGACCTGACGTTGGTTGACTCGAATCGGGACGTCCTCGGGGCCACCTACCGATTCCGACACAGATCTGATGATCGGGCCGATGAAGCCGATCTTCACAGTCTCCACGTTCTCCGGTTCGGGGATGTGACGACCGTAACCCGGATATTCGAGCTCGTTCATGAAGAACATCTTGTACGGATTCTCGAAGCGGCTGTATGGTCTGTACTCCTCCGGAGTTTTGGCGTAGGAGGAGTCAGGCTTCTGATTGCCGGCTTGCGCCAACACGCCGGTACTGCCGGCTGCGGCCAAGCCAACCAGGCCCAGTGTCATGACGAAATTGCGTGCGGTCATCTCCGTAAGCCCTCGTAGTAGCCATTGCCGATACCGCGGGCCAAGCCATGTCCCGTGCCGATCCACACGTCGTCACCGATGAACGCGGTGGCGATCGTGAAGTGATTTGGCAGGTCCAAGTTCGTGGGCACTTTCTTGATTACCTCGGGCCCAACCATTATGTACGCGTTCCATGTAGCGGAATCTTCGTCGTCACGCTGGTAAGTGACCCAGGTGTCACTCTCGTAGTCCGCCAACACGGCAAGTCCCTTGTCTGTGCAGTTGTAGCTGGACGTGCCGCTCCTGCCCAGCGTGAAGTTGATGAACAGACTCGGCAACCCACTGTCGTCGTCCATGTAACCACGCCAGTTCCGTCCGTCGTAACGGCTGAGGCCGAAGTAGGTAGAGGCCCACAATACGTGGTCCACGTATGATGCCGAAGTCGTGATGACGTGCACCAGACCGTCGTCACGGTAGAGATCCATCTCCATTTCACCGTCGGGATCGAGATAGTCCCTCCAGGTCTCGGTGGCGACGTCCCATTCCAAGATTCCGCCTCCCCAAACGGCGAAATACACTTTGTCTTCTGCAGCCCAAACGTTGTACGCCCACACTTCTTCCATCGGGGCGTGCTTCTCATTGAACACGGCCCACTCGTCAGTGACGTGATTGTAACGACTGATCCCGCCGGTCGACGCTACCCATACGTTGTCGTCTTGGATATCGATCCCGTACGACACGTCGTTGATCAATCCGCTGTTGATCTGCGTGAATTGCTCGAACCGTCCGCCGCTGAACCGGGCAATTCCTTCGCCGAACAGGGCAAGCCAGAGGTCACCGGTCTTGTGATCCTTGGCGATTCCCATGATGACGTTCCAGGGAAGGCCGTCTTCCTCGGTCCAGCTCTTCCAGGTGCCATCATAGTAGAGCACGAGTCCGCCTTCTGTGCCTATCCACAGACTGTCGCCGTCTGAACGGAGAAAGAAGATGTGATCGTTTACCAGGCCACCATCCGTTGATTCGGTTGTGAACGTTTCCCATTCGGTATAGACGTATGGCTCGCCCTGTAGCGGGGTCGGCTGGCACCAAGCATCGACTGCAGGGAAGAGGATGAGCGCAGCTACTATGAGAGTCCGGTGCATCATGTTCAATTGTCCACTACAGTGTCTTCAAGTATTCGATCAAATCGTTCAACTCGTCTTTGGTCAGATCGTTGGTATGACCGTGTCTATCGTGAGGATTGTAAAGGGTCCAGATCTCTTCCAAGGATTGGGCGCGACCGTCGTGCAAGTAGGGTGCCGAGTCATAGATGTTGCTCAGATGAGGAACGTCGAACTCCCCGTGAGTATCCAACCAGGATGCCGTTCCCACGTTGTACACG
>JARRLJ010000252.1:8718-10671 GCA_037387025.1 Gemmatimonadales bacterium | reverse complement strand
AACGCTTTGTGTTCGACAGCGGGTTGCCTGATTTGTCGTATTCGCGCTCGAACAATACCTTGCCGCGCTGCTGCGCCGCGGTGAGTTCAGTGCCCGTTCTATGACGGTTCGGTGGCCTTCTTATGGTAACGATGTAGCGGTCCAACGCGGCGGCCTGTTCTGCCGTGAAGGGATCGACTCTGGTGAAGAAAGCAGCCAATCGCGGACCGCATTGTCGTTTCAGAGTGGGATTTGTCCCTTCCCACTTGAACGGAGCAGTGTCGTTGATACCCCGAAGGGTGCGGTTGTCAACCGGATTGATACCAAGCCCGTCGGGTTCGATGTCATAGGTTACGCCATCCACGTGCCCGTCGGGATGGCAGGAGTGACACGAGAACTGTCGGGCGTAGGTGCGTTCGGCGCTATGGAAAATCCTCTCACCGTAGCGAGCCTCACTGATCTCCTTCGATCCGCCGAGATCGATGACATTGACGCGTTGGAGTGATTCAACGTCGATCACTGAGATGGTATCATCCAAGCCGTCCGCGACATACAGATATCTGTCGTCCGGCGATATGACCATACCTCGCGGGCTCTGACCCACGGGAATTCTCGCCGTGACGAACTCCGTGCTGATGCCGAGGTGATTCGGGATAATCTCCTTGCGATCGTGCTCGGATGCGCTGGCGAGGATGTCGACCAACTTCTCAACGTCGATCACCGCTACCTCTTGGACACCGCCTCCGGTGACGAAAGCGTACCGGCCATCGCTGGTGAAGACTATATCAGTGGGATCGGCAAAAAAGTCATTGACTTCGTCGAGAATCACCTGATCGATACGCCCGTCAGCCCACAGAACACCGATGCCGTTGGTCATGATCCAACCTTGAATGTTCCGCGTCATCGGTACCAGGTTCTTGCTGCGCACCAGTGTTACGAGTGCGAACCTGCCGTCGGGAGCAAATCCGATGCCTTGAACCAGGTTACCGCCTTCGATGGTGTATCGGTGTCTGACCGTCGATCGATTCGTCTCGATCACGGTGACTTCCGACTCGGCTGGTGTTCGGAACTCTCCAAAACGCGGCAAATTGTTGGTCACGTACACGCTGCTACCATCTGGCGATGGGGCGACTCCCCAGGGACCCCGCGACGCAGCGAGGCGCTTGATCTCATTGCCGGTAGCGAGATCTATGACGGAAACGTCGTACGTCCCGCCATTGGCAACGTAGAGCAGCGTGCCATCTTCGGTTGTCGTCATTTCGTGCGGTTCATCGCCGACAGGAATGGTTGACAGGATCCGATAGGTCTCGGTGTCGAGTACCGACACATTGTCCGAGCCTCGGTTGCTGACATATGCCCTTGTCCCGACCGGCGACAGATGGACAAAATGCGGCTCTACGCCGACCTCTATTTCTGACAGAACCTCTCCGGTCTTGGTGCTCACGACAATGACACTGTTCGATGCTTCGCATGCTACGAACAGCCTCTCTGCATCGCGCGTGATCGCAAGGTTGAGAGGGGTCTTGTATTCAGGTCGCGAGTAGTCGTCCTCCCACTTCGTGTGATCGATCTCGGACCACATGGTCTCGAAGTCGAAATCGTGCCCGTGAATCCCCGGTGTATGACACGTGACGCACGTTTCGCGATCTACGTCCCGCAGACCAGCCTCCGCAACGGCAACCGGGTCCAGCATGATAGCCTCATCCATATACTCACTTCCGGCACCGTGGCAGCTCTCGCACTGTACTCCCTGCACCACATCGAAGGTCTCCATGAAGCGGCCCGCGGGTTCGCCCGCCCCTGGGGTGTGGCATTCCAAACATCGTTCCGACTGCTGTGGATTTCCGGATACGCGCATCTCGCGGCTGATTTCTCTTGCTCGCTCGGTGTCGAGTATCGCGTAGGCCTGCGAATGCTTGGAAAAGCGCCATTTGCCATACACTGGGTTCGAGGACCTCTCGCCGTGGCACGATG
>JARRLJ010000252.1:0-8684 GCA_037387025.1 Gemmatimonadales bacterium | reverse complement strand
TTGTCGGTTGCCCTTCTTCGACCACCGGTAGCTCTCCACCGATACCGCCGTGGGCGATCTCCTCGAGGAAGGATTCATAATCGAACTGCTTGACGTCGAGGACGGCCTGGTGGGAACCCTTCGGTTTGTGACAGACCAGACACTCACTTTCCTCGGGCATCTTGAGACCCGCTTGGCGCGCGCGGGCCGGATCCATCATCACTTCGGCATTGCTGTACTCGCTGCCAGGTCCATGGCAGCGCTCGCACTGTACGCCGTCCTCGAAGTGGAACGTCTCGTCTAGCTGCCATTCCTCCGCGCTGTACGCAGTCGTGTGGCATCCCAGGCAGATGGGGCTATCGTATGGATCGACATCGATACCCGACAGATCCGCTATCGGTTTTGCCTCGGGCATCGACAACGCCGCGTATGCTCTGGCATGCTTAGTCAATCGCCAGGCATTGAACTGATCCCGATCGCCCGCCATGTGATGGCATTGGCGACACACCTTTTCGCCAACATACACGCGCTCTGGGGTCCCTTGATCGATGGAAGACCAGCCTGCAAACCCAACCAGAATGATCGGTACGGACAGTGCTCCAACGTGCCAAGTCATTTCTTCATACCAAGGTGATGGCTGTGAGTCATTCCTCTGCCGTTTCACCTGACCTGTCGTCAGGGTTCCGGCTCCGTTACCCGCAGTATCTGATTTGCTGCCACGTTGTCCAATGTCTGTGACTTCCCACTCGGCCAGCGGATTTCGATTCTGCTTACTTGAGTTTCGCTGCCCAAGCCAAAGTGCAAACGATGGTCACTTTGTGACAGGTAGCCGGAAGTGCTTACTCTGAGCCTGGTTTGTGTTCTTCCGCCAGCAGTTATTCGTACTTTCGTTCCAATCGCATCGCGGTTGCTCTCGGTACCGGTCAACTGTATCATGATCCAGTTGGCCCGGTTGCCGCCGTCATTCCGCAGCAGTCGTGCGCGCGCATTGAGATTCAATATGAGCAAATCAAAGTCACCGTCATTGTCGTAGTCACCGGCAGCGGATCCACGTCCGACGAACTTTTCCTGAAAATCCGGGCCTAGCCGATCGGAAACGTCGATGAATCGCTGACCTTGATCGTTCAGCAAGAGAAGATCTTCCTCTCCGACGAGCCTGTGTGGATCGCCGTTGGTGAGAAACAGATCACCGTAGCCATCGCTATCGAAATCGAAGAAGTTGCCGGACCAGCTGGTGTATTGGCCGGACGCGGCTGCCACACCCATTCTGGCGCTCATTTCCTCGAAATATCCCTGTCCGCTATTCTTGTACACGCAACTGTACGTCATGTCTGGCACGATGATATCGATCAGACCATCGAGATCGATGTCGGCGAACTCGGCTCCCATGGCGGACGTTGCGTTACCGCCCTCACTGTAACCGGTGCCCGTCTGGAGAGCGATATCAGTGAACGTCCCATCGCCGTTGTTGCGGTAGAGATAGTTCTCCATGCCGTCGTTAGGGACGAAGATATCCCAATCGCCGTCGTCATCGATGTCACCCGATACAACGCCCATGGCCCTACCTTCGGGGTTGTAGACTCCCGCTTCTCGCGTTACGTCCGTGAATGTCCCGTCACCATTGTTGCGGTACAGCACGTCGGGTTGGCCATGGTACGAGAGCGGTCCTGGAAAACGTTGGGCTGCGTAGAAGTATTGATAGTCCGGGTCGTATTCCAGGTAGTTGCCGAGATACAAGTCGAGATCGCCGTCGCGGTCGTAGTCGAGAAAGGTGCTACCGATTCCAGTGAGGTCGTTCTCTAGTCCAGCCTCACGCGTGTAATCGGTGAAGGTGCCGTTACCGTTGTTTTTGTAGAAGACGTTGGGCCCGTAGTTGGTCACGAACAGATCTTGGTCGCCGTCGTTGTCGTAGTCGGCGATTGCCACTCCCATGCCCATGCCCTTGTCGCCTACGCCCGCAGCTACGGTCACGTCAGTGAAGGTGCCATCTCCGTTGTTGCGGTACAGTGCATTTGTGAGCCTGCCTCGGTTCCTGCGGCCCCGCACACTGCTGAAGTTCTCGACATATGCTCCGTTTACCAAGTAGGCATCCAGATCACCGTCTCCGTCGTAGTCGAACCAGGCACAGCCGGCGGCGTTTGACTCGATGATGTTATCCATGTCGTCGTCGCCGATACTGTGGACGAAGGTGATTCCTGCCTGCTCGGTAACATCGACTAGTCTGGGAAGATCTCGCTGCCCGTTGAGTCCGGCCGGAGCCACCGCCAGCCCGGCTGAGAGCGCGGCCGTTAGGCTGATCAGTTCTCTATGAATAGCCACGATCTTCTTTCGCCACAGCTCAGTTGTCTTCATTTTCGTTTCCTGCCGCCGCACGTGTGTCCCAGCGCGCACCCAGGTGGCGCGACCGGACACCAAGTCCGTTCCAAACAGCAGACACACTAGCGGACTCTCTCTTGCGTTGCCCGGAAGGACAAACCTCTCCTCGTAGCGTCCCGGTATCGCGCCCATCAGTGTCTGGTACACCTTTGTGGCCTGCTCGAGTCCAGCTGTTGCGCCCGTCAGTGCTGGAGTAGCCTGGCCGGCATCATGGCAGCCACCCGTGGCGCATCTCGATTCGATGATTGGGGCGATCTGATGCCGAAAGTCGACTGTGCGACGTCGCTCCGGCGGCAACGTGAGCTCCACCGGCGGCTTGATCACCGCGTCTGTCATTCTGTTTGGCGGAGTCATCTCCGGGTCCTCATGGCATCCGATGCAACCGCGGTTCTCGTTACCGATTACCCAGGTCCACGCTTGCTGAGTCCGCAGGGCCATGTAGTTCTCGTCGAGCAGCTGAAACGTGATCGGCGTTTCAGCAGGCACTCGTATGTGGAACGACCCGTCAGGCGCCACAGGGGCGACGCCGAGCAATCGCTGCGCCGCGAAGTGCGAAACTGAATCTGGTGCAACGGCCGAAGTGTCGCTCAATCTGCGGACATACTCCGTGAGTGTCTCACGAGTGCGTCGGGGGATCCCCTCGATGACACGGACGTGCTTGATGCTTCCGGGCTCGATGACGCCTGCTTCCGTGAGGTTTGTTCTGTAGCTATTGAGCGAATAGAAAACGCCGGTAGTCGAACCTGGGATCAGCCAGTTCGACCGACCCTTGGGAACCGGTCGGGCGGCGATCACCTGGGCGTCTATCGTGTGCCAACCTGGCTCCTCGAAGATCTTACCACGGCGCCGCCCTGATTCCGGATCGATGCGGTAGATGCCGAACACTGCGTCCGGCTCGTCTGACCGATAAGATCCCGCGAGCCCGCCGCCGGGGAGAGCGACCGGGCTATGGTATAGACCGCCGGATTCGTGACTCAACTTCCGATACGAATGCAGTGGTCGGCGTTGAGACACGTAGGCGATGTCACCACCGCCGAGCCACACCGAACCGTCCGATTCGATGAAGTATACCCGATCGTCGAATCCGGATACGTGAACCATGCCTTTGTGACGCGGCATTTCATGGTTTCCGTAAAACGGCATGAGGTCAGTGCCGTCGATGTTGATACCCATGAGGGCGAAGACACCATCAGGGCCGAAGCGGTTGCCCCAGCGCTGCCAACTGGTGAAGACGATTCTTCCCGTTGGCAGAACAGCGGGTGAGAGATCGCTGTTCAAGCTGTGAGTCAGGTGGTGGAGCGTCTCTCCTTGCAGATCAGTGCCGTACAAAGCGAACGCGGGTCCGCCACCGCGTTGGTTCGCCCAGCCGTGTGTGGTGCTCGCAAATATGATTTGAGGTGTGGGCTCTGGATCGTTCAGGTAGAAGCGGCTGCCGGCAAACACCGGAGTGATGTTGTCAGCATCGCCCTGCGTGATCTGCACCTTGTTGGAGCCATCGATGCCCATCCTCCAGATCTGCCAATGGTCTTCTGCCGTCTTCTTTCCGGCGAAGAGAATCGCGTTCTCATCGAAGGCAATTTCCGGATCGCAAGAAGCTGCAAAATCGGCAGTGAGAACCACGGGCTCACCCCCGGAAGCCGGGATCGAAACTATTCGGGCACCGTCGACATACCAATCCAGCGGTGGGTGAATCACATCGGCATCGCGGAATGGCGGCTGCGCCGTTGCCGGAACCTGCGCCACGATCAGATCAGGGAGTTCATCTTGTTCAACCGATGAAGTGGGAGCAACAGCGGCAAGTGCGAATCCGGCAACTGCGGCAACACTAAGCAGCCTGGCAGCCACATCACGACGTTCACGTATCACTCTCTGCATTCACTACCGGCCCTATGTAATTGTGCAAGTAGAGTTGCGACGGACCGGCGAGTAATGCAGCAGAACTGGTAGCAGTCGCAGTCAAACGGCAGGCCACGATTTGGTTGACTAGACGCTCCGCCCGGCCCTGCGATCCAACGTCACATGCGATAAGCCAATATAATCACCCAGGTGCACGGGCAGCGTGCCGCAACTATGCTGCTGCGAATGCTGCCGTCTTCCCCGCCTTTGTCGCCGCCGATCCGGGTCTCGGAGCTGCGAAGTCTCGGCCAACCGCTAGAGCAATGGGGCGCAGATCCCGCATCATCATGTCGAAGCGGTCGGGTCGCAGGGACTGGTAACCGTCACTTAGCGCATCCCCGGGGCAGCGGTGCACCTCGACCAGTAGGCCGTCGGCTCCCACCGCGACCGCACCTTTCGCCATCGCGGGCACCATCCACCAGTGACCAGTGCCGTGACTCGGATCCACCACGACCGGGAGATGGGTCAGCCGCTTTAGTAGAGGGACTGCATTCAGGTCGAGAGTGTTCCTTGTGGCGCTCTCGAATGTCCGGATGCCGCGTTCGCACAGAATGACGTCTTGATTGCCCTGATCGAGAATGTACTCAGCCGCGTACAAGAACTCGTCGATGGTGGCACTCATGCCGCGTTTCAATAGAACAGGCTTGTTGGTGTTACCGACTTCCCTCAGCAGCTCGAAGTTCTGCATGTTGCGCGTCCCTATTTGCAGCACGTCGGCGTACCTGCAGACAGTTTCCACCTTTCGGGTATCCATGACCTCGGTTACGATCGGCAGTCCTGTTTCCTGCCGAACCGCGGCCAACAGTTCCAGACCTTCCTGTTGCAGTCCCTGGAAGCTGTAAGGAGCAGTTCTTGGCTTGTACGCGCCGCCGCGCAACATCAGCGCTCCGCTTCGCTTTACGGCTTTGGCGGTATCGTGGATCTGTGCGCGGTTTTCCACCGCGCAGGGTCCGGCGATTACTATGATCTCCCGACCGCCGAACCGGACGCCGCATACGTCGACTACACTGCCTTCGGGTTTCCGGTCGAGACCCGCCAACGGTACCTGCGGAATGTTCGAGTGATCGGCCCTGGTAATTGTCATGGACTCCCATCCCTTTGTGCCAAGAGACACCCACGCCCGCATCGTGACCATGGCGGACTCACCGAGCGCCATGATCGCGTGGACTTCACAGCTCCAGAAATGTGTAACCAAGCTAAACGATCCGCGTGACGGCAAAGTCACAGCGGCGTTATCCTGGCGTGATGCTTGTTAAGTTGTTTTCGCTAGACGACTTAAAGGCATGAAACGATGGCCGAAGGAGGCACCCGGTGCACTTCCTGGGTCAGAGGGTCATACGCTGAAAGCGGGGGTTGTCGGCGAGGGGAGCCCAGATCGGGTCCAGTCGCAGCAGCTCGCTCGACAGCAGCGACGGTCCGGAGAGCAACACCTCGAGCCTGCTGATCGCGGCATCTGCTTCCCCTACCATTGCATAGATCCGAGCTAGTAGCTCCGAGGCTACCGCACCGTCGATCAGGTCGTCTGACGTGGGTCGCAGCCGCGTGGCTTCCAGTCCTTCTCGAATGGCGGCGTCTTTCCAGCCCAGCCCCGCGTATGCCAATCCCAACCGCCCTCGCAACAGTGCGTCGTCAGGTTGCTGCTGCGTGAGAGACTCCAACCTCACCCGGGCGGAGTCGTAGTAGTCTCGGGCAAGCGCAGCCTGATCGTGGCGCGCCGTCAATTCGGCCTTCACCAGGTAGAAGCCGGCGGTGTCAGAGATTGCGGGGCTGAGAGTCAAATCTTCCAGAACTGCGTCGTATTGACCGCCCAGGATTCTGGGGATCGCTCCCCACCTTCCCGCCGCCAATTCCACCAGTGCTTGTGGGTCCTCAGGTGGCGGGACCATTTGGCGTGCCAGACGGGGATCTTGGCCGGCACTGATCCGCGCCAGCCCTCCCGCGCAGCGTGCGTGCGCGAGATCCGGTGCGATCTCCAGAGCTCTCTCGGCCTCACGTTCCGCTGCGGTGAAATTGCGCATCATCAGGTATGTAACGGCCGTTTCCGCGGCGCACGTGGCGCAGCGTGGGGCGGCTCGCTCCGCCTCGAGGTGGTCTTTCAACGCTTGCTCCAGATCGCCTTGCCGCCGGCGGATGTCGCCGAGCTGGACCAACAGGTCGCTGACCCCGGGCCAGACGGCCCGCGCCAGCTCGAAGTGTCTCAGAGCCCTGTCGTAATTGTGGAGACCCAGGTAGTAGTACCACCCAAAGGCGAGATGGCTCATCGGCGCGTCGGGTCGCATGCGCATTGCGCGATCGGCCGCCTCTCGAGCCGCGATCATAGAGGTGTGTGCGATCGCCAGCATCGCGTGCGCCTGGACGAACGCCGTGTCTAACGCGGTGGCACTGTCGAGCAACGCAACCGCCCGGCTCAGATCTGTCTCGCTGCTCGTGTCTTCGCGCAGGTATTGGTTGGCGCGCAAGTACAGGTCGTAAGCGTGGAGGTCCTGCGTCGGCTGTGCCGTCAGCCAATCGCGTTCCGTACTCATCAGCGGGATTCCCAGCACCCTCGTGATCTCCTCTGCGAGGAATGCTTGCATGTCGAATAGGCTCGCGAGATCCCTGTCGATCGTCTCAGACCAGATCTCGACCCCGTCGGTACTACGGAACAGCGATGGACGGAGCCGGATTGACTCGGTTCCTCCCACACCGCGCACACGCTCCACGGTCGCACGCAAGGTGTAGTCAGCGCCCAGTGCCGCGTCCTCACTACCTTCGCGGTCGTCGAATGTCCGAAGCGCTCCTTCGTTGGGACCGAGTACGCTCAGAATCTGCACACCCGCTAGCCGATGTACGACGTCCTCTGTCAGTCCTGCTGCGAAGTAGTCGTACTCCGGGAATCCTATGTTTCCGAACGGTAGAACTCCCACAGACACTCGGGACCACGATTCGGCCACTGTTTGCCTTTGCCCGGTCACGAACACGACGAGCGAAACGATCGCAACCAGAACCCCACCCAGCGCAAACAGTGTGCGCCGTCGGTGCGAACGGGGACCGGGCCCGACAGCAGGTTGACTGCCTGTCCCTGGTGCCGGTTGTTGTACTTCCGATTGGCGCGGCACCGCGGCTGGAACCACGGCGCGGCGTGGGGGCTCGGTCCTCAGTCGGGCGGCAAACTCGAGCACCCCGGCGTCGGGCTCGATGTCGAAACCGTTGCTTGACCCAGCGTTCGAACTCTGGTGCCTCGCTTACATACAAGCCGTGCAGCAACGGACCCCCATACATGCTCGCCGCCTGCTCAAATTCCCCGCGCTCCAGCGCCACTTGGAACTCGATGGCGTCACACGTGATCCGCGCGAAGTCGAGGCCGATGTCTTGCGCGCCACGGCTGAGCACCACGTCGGGTCCGAGCGTCTGTCTCAGGAAGTGGACGGCTTGTCGGAGCGCCGCCCGAGCGTGACTCTGGTCGACCTCAGGCCAGAACAACCCGATGATAGTGTCACGTCTGTGGAAGCCACGAGGCCGGGCCACGGCCAGGTAGCTGAGGAGTGCCACCCGCTTACCATGGGCCAACGAGGATAACGGCTCCTCGCTTCGTTCTGTGCGGAGGTCGAGTGACCCCAGAGTTCGCAGCGTGATCACGCGCTACCGTGGAGGAGCAGTTGAGGTCACGGTTCGAGCAGCGGTCGGTGCGCGCGCATGGGTGAGGTGCTGGTTCGCACCCCTCTACCCGAAATCAACTGACCCGTTCCCGATCCAGCGACAGTCTCACTCGACGCCGCATTTGCAGCTGGCTGAGGAGGATCTGCTGGCCAGTAGACGCCGGATTGGGACGTACAGCATGCGCATGTCGTTCCGCCATAGAAGTCATTCTCAAATATACATTTGAAGGCCATGGCGGCAGCAGGCGGCATGCGCATCTGCTGGCTGCAATTATCGGTCGATCGGCGTCTCTACCCTAGCGGAATCTTGCTCCCGTTCTGTGCTAGCCAGGCCTCAAACGTCTTGAGTTCCGGGTTCAGAGCGCGTGTCGCTGCCACGTCACGTGCCGCGCGAAAATCAGACTCGAAGTCGTGATGGAACTGGAACATATTGCCCAAGTCTGCCGCACCGGGGATGTCGAGACTGCGGAATACGTCAAACGGCACGGCGTTGTAGTCGACCTGTTCACCCAACGCTTTGGTGAGCGCAGCGGCCATCTCCGAGCCGGACAAGTGTTCTCCGGCAATACCCATCCTCTTGCCAATCATCTCACTTCCTCGCTTGAAGATGCCGTACGCGGTCTTGCCGATGTCCTCGGAGGCAATTCCCGGGAGCTTTTTGTCACCCATGGGCATGTTGAGAACGAGTCTGCCATCGGAGTCTCGCGTGGGGCCCGAGCCGAAGAAAATGAAATTGTCCCAGTAGAACGCGGCCATCAGGTACGTGGTCGGAACACCGAGCTCCTCGAACAGCTT
>JARRLJ010000251.1:0-4222 GCA_037387025.1 Gemmatimonadales bacterium | reverse complement strand
GACAGTCAAAACCGTATGTTGGGCACAGTGGAGACATCGCAAGATCTAACGGTGCAAGAGATCGGTTCTGACTACGTCGTCGGTACCTACACCGACGAAGACGACCAAGTCAGCGTCCGACTTTACGAACTATTAAAACCAGCGGACCGTCACTAACTATGCCAGCAGGTTGCAGGTACCGTCAGCTGAGCGCTGTTTCCGGTCGCAGCGTTGGTACTAGCAACAGGAGCATCGCCAGCGCAATGGCAGCGCTGACGAAAAAGGACCCATCCATGCCGACCAACTCAACGGCTATACCGATGATCACCGGACCCAGCGTCTGACCCAACCGCAGCACGGTGCCGTTCATAGACATGAAAGCCGCGCGAAACTCTGTAGGAGCGTATCCGTTCAGAATAGTCAGGATGCTAGGCACGTTGAGTCCGTTTGCTGCTCCGAAGATGAGAATAGGGATGGCCAGTTGCCACAGATTCCTGGCCAGCGGTATGCTCGCCATCGCCACGACATACAGAGCGAACCCTACCTTTACCAATGACCTCGAGCCGAACCGTCGTGCTAGATCACCTAGGTAGAACGAGGCAAATGCGGTGGGTACCGACGTCACTGACATAATGAACCCGATGACCACGGGCGATGCGCCGTAGGACAGCCGTAAGACGAAAGGGAAGTAGGCAAGGAAAGAGCCGTATATCAGTACGAAGGTCACTACCGAAGTGGTAAAAAGAGCCAGCACTTGGGGATGCCACATCGCCCTTATCGTCATGGACGCGTACCGTCCCAGGCTTTCGGTCACCCTCGGTTCTGGATTGTCGAGCAGAAAGACCACTGCCAGCGAGACCACCAAAGCAAACGATGGCAGGAAGAAAGGGAAGTGCCAACCGAATACGGCCAGCGCGCCACCTATAGCCGGATACAACCCGGTCCCCACGCTCAGCACACTTGCGTTGTATCCCATAGCTGCAGCCCGTTCTGTGCCCGAATAGAGATCTCCCAGCAGTGTCACATTGATAGCGCCCAGAGCAGATGCTCCGATGCCCTGCAGAAAGCGAAGAGCGACTAGCATTTCAAAACTGTCAGCAAAGCCACATGCGGTGCCAGCCAGCGCGAACACAACCAAGGAAGGTACCAGCACTTTCTTCCGGCCTAGCCGATCGGCCAAGACCCCCATCACAGGGGTGAACAGTACCCCTGGCAAGGTGAATACCGCGATAACCAGCGCCACGGCTTGCGGTGTGCGGTCAAACACAGACGCTATGTATGGAAGCACTGGGGTTATAGTGGACACGCCAAGCACCGCCATCAGCGTAACACTGAAGATGACGTGAAGGTTGGTATCCCTCAGAAGTCGCCGCTCGTGCGTCTCAGCGCCGTGCAACCGGAATCACCAGTTTGAGACCGCTAAGTTCTTCAGAGAACGCTGCGACTTTGATGTCCACTAGTCCCGAATCGAGTGCTGCCTTACGAACGTCGCCTGCCTTGAGCTCAGATTGCCCTTTCGCCCACAGAACCCAGATCGCGCCGTTTCGCTTAATCGACCTTTGGAGCGTACCCAACCGCCTCAACTCGCCCTTCTTACGAGCCCGCAGAAAGACCATGTCAGTGTTGCGGCCCGCACGCGTGTACGATATTGCCGCAGCGCGGCTCTTCAGTTCCCGTTGAAATCCCGGATCGTCCAGTCGCAAGACGGATATGCGCATTCCAGGTTTGACCCCCAGCTTGTCCAGACGACTGCGCTCTGAATACCCGGCGGCCTTGGGCATCTACGGTTCGCCTACATGCGTCGGCGTGACATTTTCCCCGAAATGCTCCCCCAACGCCTCCAAACAACGGTCGATCGTACCGTGATGGCCAATGAAGTAGCGAGCCAAGAATCGGAAGATGGGATTGAAGATCTCTCCCTCCTCCACGATCGTCACTCTTGTCCCCCCTTCAGCCGGCTCGACCGTATAGGTCCATTTACCCGAGAACGGCAGTTTCTCGTCTGCAATCTGGGTGATCAAGAGCCTTCGTGGCACCAACTCGACCACTTCCAAGGCGATTGCCTGATCGTTTGCATCAGTCTGCACCCAGACCTCTCTATCGCCAGCATCAGGTTCCCGTCGGGAGCTCTTGACGTCGGTCCACCAGCTGGGATAGCCACCCAAATCGCTAACGACGGCCCATACCGTGTCTGCAGCCTGCGATAGGTTCATGCTGCTTGCTGCAACGTGTCCCGGCGGGACAAACTGACCCGCAACAAAGGGAGCCGCTACCAGCAATGTAAGCACTCCCAACAAGGCAAGAATCCACTTGAGCATATACGTAACCTATGACGGATGGGCTGAGGATCTAGGAAGGTAGAATAGGCTGGTCGGCGGCCGCCGGCCAGGTTCGTGTTCAGCTGGCGGGAACGAACTGAAGGACGGTACCTCGCACCGTTAGAACGTACAATTCCCCAAAACCATCCTCACCAAATGAGAGTACGCCGCCGATGTTGCCTACATCCCACTCAGTTTCCTCGGTTGGCTCGCCGCTGTCCAACAGGAAGCTACGAATCCATCCCGAGCAATTATCAGAGTAGAAGTAGGTGCCGTCACGACCGCTGATGGCAGCACCGCGATAGGCGTAACCTCCCACTACCGCGCATCCGTCAACACCGTTGGCATATTGGACAATTGGCTGAGTTAGGCCACTGCTGCTGCAATCAGATGGGTTGTAACAACTAGTCCCCTCCATTATTCGCCAGCCATAGTTCACACCGCCCTGCGTCGCCGACTCCGCGTTTATCTCTTCCCAAGTGTTCTGGCCGACATCGGCGATATAGATGACTCCATCTACCACGTCGAAGGCGTACCGCCATGGATTCCGCAGCCCGTAGGCCCAGATCTCATCCAAGGCGCTGGCATCATCCACAAACGGGTTGTCCGAGGGAATCGCGTACGGGTCGCTTCCATCCACATCGATGCGCAGAATGGACCCGAGAAGCGTGCCGAGGTTCTGCCCGTTGTTGTCGGGGTCCCCACCAGATCCCCCATCTCCCAGACCAACGTAGAGCATCCCATCTGGTCCGAAGCTTATGAGTCCGCCGTTGTGGTTGGTGTACGGCTGAGCGACCGCGAGTATCAGCTTGGCCGATGTGGGATCGGCCAAGTTGGGATCACCGGATACGGTATAACGGACAACCCTCGTGTCGCCACCCACGTCGGTGTGATAGACGTAGAAATAGCCGTTGGTGGAGTAGTCTGGATGGAAGGCCAGAGACAAGAGTCCCTGCTCTCCGCCGTTGCTCACCAGCGCGGATATGTCGAGGAAGTGAGTCGCCAAGACTTTGCCGCCTTCCACTATCTTGATTCTTCCCTGCTTCTCGACGACAAACAGCCGGTCATCACCATCCGGTGCAGTCAAGTGGACTGGCGCACTAAGTCCATCGGCCACCTCGACCAGATCGATATCATCGACGACCGGAAGCTGCCGGCTGGTATGTCCATTGCTCCCCGTGGTAGTTGAACCATCACATGAAGCGGTTACCACCGCACACAACATGAGGATGGGGAGCGTGTAAACTGGCCTTGCCATCAGGACCATACTGACCCTCGGCGAACAATGGTTTTGGAGTCGAGCACGTTAGGACACACAATGGGACTACACCGTGAGCGGGGACACGTTTCCGGGACGTCGCCGGCCCCTGTGGTGATTTCGCCGGCCGGCGGCACATCATTTAGCCCGGGGTGACCGATGTCACAGGTGACATTCCGCAGTTGTACTACCTTCGCTGTCGCACCCAGGTGCGGTAACAGGAATCTCTCAGCAAGGAGTTGTAGCCATGGCAATGTTCTCATCGGCCCCACGTGATGCTGACAGCACCACGAGCACACGAACCAAAGGCCCGGAAACTCTGTCTATCCTTGCCGCGGGAACCCGGATAAAAGGCGAAGTGGAAGTCGACGGTGTGATCAAGATCGAAGGTACCATCGAGGGTACGGTCAGGGCTCACGGTCAGGTACTGGTGGTGAAGGGGGGCATAGTAGAGGGAGACATATACGCCCGACAAGCGATCATCGGGGGCGAGGCCAGAGGGGCGGTCTGCGCCGACGAGCGGGTCGAAGTGCAGGCGACATCGGTGGTCAATGGCGACATTACGACCCCTCAGATCACGGTCCTCGAGGGTGGCAGGATCAACGGCAACATACGGATGGAGAATCCTCACACGTTTGGCAAGAAGGGGGCTCCGGCCAACCCGGTA
>JARRLJ010000250.1:0-4246 GCA_037387025.1 Gemmatimonadales bacterium | reverse complement strand
GAGGACGACTAAGAATGTGGCATCGTTCAGCAGGTCAACTACAGTGGGGTGGCCGCCCCTGCCGTGCAGCACGCGTACGACACGACCTTCAATGGCGGAACGACCGACAGGTTTGTTTCGCGCTTAGAGAACGGATTATCTCAGTTGTCAGCTTCAACCTACATAGGCAGTGCCGGAGCTTTGGCCGGCTTCATCGGAGGTGACGGGGACGACCTCGGTCATGCAATCGCAATAGACCGCGAAGGGAACGTCTTCATAGCCGGATATACCGAGTCGCCGGACTACCCCCTGACGGAGGGTGCCTTCGATACCGATTACAACGGCGGCCGGGATCTGTTCGTGTCCAAGTTCGACGCCGATCTGACCAGACTGCTGGCTTCCACATTAGTTGGAGGATCTGGTGACGAGGGTTACAGGTGGCCCAGGGTGGACATGGCCGTGACGGCAACCGGTGATGTGATCGTCGTGGGTATCACACACTCGGTTGATTTCCCGGTTACACGAACCGCGTTTGACCGCGAGTTCAACGGCGGCAGCGAGTCGGGTGATGCCTTTGTGATCAAGCTCGATAACAGTCTCTCGACACTGAAAGCCTCGACATACCTGGGAGGAGCAGGCAATGAGTGGCGGGTCGCCGTTCGTGCTCTGGAGAACGGCGGTGTACTCGTATGTGGCGAAACGGAATCAAGCGATTTCCCTACATCTGACAACGCGTACGACCGCACGCTGAACGTTATCAAGGATGTCTTCATAGCTCGCTTGAACCAAGATCTATCTATACTCGAGGCCTCGACACTGTTCGGTGGCTCGAAGCTAGACGAGGCGCTCGACATCGAGGTCTCTGATTCAGGTCAAGTATTCATCACCGGCTACACTGAATCCGAGGATCTGCCTCTCACGATGAATGCACACCGTCGGGTGTGGGACGGAGGCACGCGAGAGGGTTATGCTGCGAAGTTCGATCTAGACTTGAGTACTCTGGTTAGTTCGACCTTCTTCGGGGGGTCGGCTGTGGATTTCCCGCGAAGCCTCGCGCTGGATGACGAGGGCAACGTCCTCATCACGGGGAACACGACGTCGCATGACTTTCCCATCACTGACGCAGCGCTTTCGCCCGGCTTTCGCGGAGGCGTATCCCGGGGCGACGTTTTCATACTGATGTTCGACAGCAATCTGGCTGACATGGAGTACTCGGCAATTCTAGGGGGCCAGGATGACGACACTGGTTTCGCAATCGCTGTAGACTCAACGGGGAGGATCTTCGTCGCGGGAAGCACCAGCTCACCTGGGTTCCCGATGAGCCCGCACTCCTTTGACGATTCGTACAACGGTGGGGCAAACGACGTGTTCCTACTCGAGCTCACCAGGGAACCGTAGCCGCGCACTTCCGCCGTGTGGCCGAGTAGTCAGCGACGCTCGGGCAGCCAACTGAAGCCCCGGAACAATCGAAGGTCACGGTCCATCTGGTCGACCCGAGGGTAAACTGCATAACGTCCGTCGGGGGATACTCCGAGCGTCGGTGACGCAATACCGGGGAGGGGAGAAAGTACGTGACGCTCGAGGCTCTCGAGATCGACGCGCTCGACGACAGACCCGCTGTCGTTGTTGACGACGGCATACAGTTGGTTGCCTAGGATTAGCCAGTTGTCGTATCCCGGCTTGGGAGGTAAGTCCGGCAACACTGGTTCCATGGTTCCCGTGGTCATGGTGGCACCGGCTTCCGGGGATCCATGCTCTACCGATCCGACTTCCAGTCGCCAGAGTCCCGGCCTATCCGATCGCGTCACGTATAACCACTTGCCCGCGGAGTCTTCATGGGCTTCTCTGCCACCGCTCACGGTCAGGCGTGCCTGGTCGGACCCGTCGGGCCGTGTGCGCCAGATCTGCCACCCTTGCTCTTGGTGGGACGTGTAATAGATCCATTGCCCATCGCGCGACCAGCTGCTCGGCACCGCGTTGGCGCTGTCACCGGTTATACGCCTTGGCTGGCCTCCGGCGACGTCAACAACATAGACAGCCGCCGTTCCCGTTGGGCTCACGTAGAATGCCATGCGTTTGCCATCGGGCGACCAGCGAGGGCCTCCGACGAGAGGGCCGTTGAACTCGGTGAGTCGGCGAGGAGCAAAGCCTGCGGAGTCCGAGATCCAAATCTCCAACGCACCGGATCGGGACGATGTGAACGCGAGCTGGGAGCCGTCCGGAGAGTAGCGCGCTTCGGTTTCCCAGTGGGTTGACCTTATCAGGCTGCCATAATTCTGGCCAAGCAGCCCGCTCTCATCCAAGCTCGCTCTCCAGATATTGGCTTCCATTCGGCTCGAAACGAATACCAACGTACCTGCGTCCCGTGCGACGGTGGGCTCCATCGCTCCTTCTCCCGGGAGCGACAACCATTCGGTCTTGCCCGTACGCACGTTGACGCGCCAAAGGCGGAACAGGCCGCTGGCGAGGTTGGAGAAGACGATGTGCTTGCCATCCGGATCCCAGGTGTGGCCACGCACTCGAATCTGGCCGCTCGTCACACGTTTGGGCTCGCCCCCGGATGCCGCAACCAACCATATGTCTTCGTTTTCGAACGGGTCGGTACGGACAAAGGCCACCGAGCCGCCGTCGGGCGAAAACTTCGGCCGCCTGTCCGCCGAATCGTCGTCGGATGGGACCGTTAACTTCTCCGTCTCGCCGTCAGATAGACTCAATAGCTGAATTGACTCGCGGTCGTCTTCTTCCGATCTGTCTGAGTATGCGAGCCGCGTGCCGTCCGGCGACCAGGAGATCCCTCTCGCAACCAGTTCGGCACGAGAACGCGCGACGCCGCTCCCCCGATGGCGGGTATGATGTATATACCGGCGGCCTGTGTGTCCGTACTCACGAAGGCGAGCTGACTACCATCAGGCGACCATGCGCAAAAGCTCACTTCGGCCGGGCTTTGTGTGAGCTGCAATATCGATTCGGTCTTTTCGTACTTGACGTAGAGGTCGGCAGGTCCACCCGCATCGTCTCCCATTGTGAACGCGATCAACGAGCCATCCGGTGAGATCGCCGGATAGCGCTCGTGTTCGGGGTAGCTGGTGAGTGGAATTGCCATCGGCAAAGCCGATAACGAATCGTTCCCTGCGGTAAATGGCTCGATCACAGAGACGGCGGCTATGCCGACTGCGGCCACGAGGGCGATCACGACCAAAGCCTGTCGCTTGCGCCAGACGGGTGAAACCGGCGGTACGGCCTGTTCGCTGGGGGAGGCGTCGGATCCTCCGATCCGCGCTTCTTCCGAAACCGGCGCGATAGGCGCAATGAGGCGGTATCCGCCCTTCCTAATCGTCTCTATGAATCGCGGCTGCTCAACGTTGTCTCCCAGATGGTGTCTGAGCTGGAAGATGGCACGCGTCAGCGTTTCGTCGTTCACAACACTGTCGTGCCACACAGTCGCCAGGAGATCGCGCCGGCTCAGAACAGTTCCAGGATGCTCAGCCAGTTCCACGAGGACGGACATAACGCGCGGCTCCACCTGTGCTGGCCCTTCAGGGCCAGAGATACGGTTGAGCGCTGGTTCAACCAGGAAGGTTCTTACTCGGAATGATTTCACGCTGGTATTGGGTGGACTGTTCACAGACGCTACGCCCGGCGTGTTGCCTCTTGAAACATTGGATGCCACCGCGATGGCTTCGGCATCGAATCATAATGGTTCCCTCAGGCTATCCGCAACGAATCTTGGTAGTGTGTGCGTCTGTAGTTATCGCCAACCGGGCTGGGTCCGGTTCCTACCGGTCTGCCGGGTCGCCAGCAGACGCAAGGAGACAGAATGTCAAATGACGTTGAGATTGGGATGGTTTTGATGTTGGCACTCGCTCTCGCCATTCAGAACGCGGCGCTTTCGAGCGACCTCATGGCGCAAGGCGAATCGGGCATTCCATCGCCTCTAGAGCTGGTTGCCGAGGGTGTCGTGTCGACAGACGGTGGTGAGGCCTTCCCATCGTCAACGCCTGGCGGCAATCGTCTGTATTTCGCTACACACCAACGCGGTTGGACCGGCTTCCATATCGTGGTATCGCATCTCGTGGAAGGAAAGTGGACCGCGCCGAGTTCCGCGACCTTCAACTCGTCGTACAACGATCGGGCTCCGTTCGTTTCCCCTGACGGCAGCATGCTGTTCTTTTCATCCGACCGCCCGCTGCCGGATGCGGTATCGAATCGTGCCGGCTCGTTCAACGTTTGGTTCGTGACCAGGTCGTCGAGCGGGGATTGGTCGGAT
>JARRLJ010000249.1:0-5180 GCA_037387025.1 Gemmatimonadales bacterium | reverse complement strand
GAATCCATAGGTTTCTGGACGATGCCGCTGAGGCTGGGGTGGCAGGTCTACTTCTGACTGATCTGCCTGTGGGTGAAGATGCCGAACTCGAGGCGACGATCCATGACAGTTCGCTGGCCCTCATACGACTGGTTGCGCCCACAACGAGCGCAGAGCGTATCGCAAAGACCGTGGTGGGAGCGGAGGGGTTCATTTATCTGATCTCGCGATTGGGAGTGACCGGTACTGAGACAACTGTCGGAACAGCCCTGACGGAGACGGTGCAGCGACTCAGGTCGGCCACCACGCTACCCATTGCGGTGGGTTTTGGAATCGCCAGTGGAGAACAGGCCGCCAAGGTCGCAAGCGTGGCCGATGGCGTCGTTGTTGGCAGCGCCCTGGTGGAGCGCCTTGGCAAAGGCTTGGATGCTGCGCGCGAATTGATGAACGAACTCTCTGAATCGTTGAGGGGCGCCTGCCGTGTCGAAGACTGATCGACCCCGATACAGCGTTGCCGCACAGGCGTTGGTGACCGGCTATTCCCAAGGTATACGGGTGGTAGGAACGGTGCTGTTTGTGGGTGCGTTGGTGATAGACCGTTCCTGGATCCCGCAGCTCGGGTTCGTTGCTGTCCTAACCGCCGCGACAATCCTGCTACGCGCTTACCAGGTCACAATAGGCAAGTATTCATACATCAGTTTGGTGACCCTGGCGGCGTTGGGAGGCGCTCTTCTCATCGGAGTGTCGGGTGCGGTGCTCGCCTTGACGGCGGCGACTTTTGTCACCGATTCTCTGATGCTCCGAAAGTCACACATTGCGGCGTGGACCAATGCCGCGAGGGAAGTGATGAGCTTGATTCCGGCGTACGGGGTCTACCTCGCAGTCATGGTTTGGGTCGGCGCTCGCAACGCCGTCTCGTTGGATGCAGCAATGACCATATCTGAGCTGCCCTTCAGAACCTGGCCTTTCGTGGGCGCACTACTGGGCTTCGGCGCGTACGCGATCAAGCGAATACTCGAAGAGGCGATCCAGGCAGAGCAACTGACCAAAGTCCACGCCATGGAGTCGGTGATAACCAGTAACATGAGCCTCAAAGCGTCGCTTGAAATGCTGGAGAAACTGAGCCACAGAATCCTCGATTGGCGGGACTTCCGCATATACCAGACAAGTCAGGACGGCTTCGAGCTGTTGTATCGCGGGTCCGCATCGCGTACATCGGGCGGGGACATTCCAGCGGTGTTGGAGGAGTTGCGTCAGGAGATGACCGAGAGCGGAGAGGCCCTGGTGGTTCGGGAGGTGGATAGAGACCCCAGAACGATCCACGTGCCAACTCACATACAGAGCATGGTGATTCAACCGCTTCGTTTCGGAGATCAATTGCTCGGTACGCTCGAGTTGGATCACCACAAGAAGCGGCAGTACGAGAAGTACCAAGTGGCCTTGATCGAGGCATGCTCACAACGCATCGCCACGGCCATTCACCTGGCACAACTGAGGCAGCCTTTGATCGATACGGTCGGCCACATCAGCGAGCAGGTTCGTACCGTACGCACTGCAGCCGAATCCCTGCGAACGACTGTGGCCAAGATGGCTCAGTCGACGAACGCGATATCAGGCGCGCTGTCTACACAAGATGTCGATGTTGCCGACGGAGTGGCGGCCACACACGAGCTGAGCGATGCCACCAGGCAGGTTGTGGGAGACAGTGCCGAGGCCGCGTCCTCGAGCGAATCTGCACGCGAAAAGGCACAGAAACACAAGCAGACAATCGCGAGCGCAATCGACCGTCTGATTCAACTGAAAGGATTTGTGGGCGAAAGCTCCCAAAGGGTCGATGAGCTCGGTGGCGCATCCAAGCGAATCGTCAAGTTCCTGGTATCAATCAGGGAACTAGCTGACCTCACGAACCTGCTGGCGTTGAATGCCGCCATCGAGGCTGCTCGCGCGGGTGAACACGGCCGGGGCTTTGCCGAGGTCGCCAAGGAGGTTCGTAGCCTGGCGGAACAGAGCGCTCAGGCTACAGTGGAAGCGGGTGAACTCGTAGAGGAGATGCAAGAACGGCTGCGGGAAGTGGTAGAGCAAATGAACCGGGGGCAGAGTGCCGTCGGTGGAGTGGAAGAGATTAGCACTCAAGGCCTGGAGGCCCTCGATACGATCGTATCTGCCACGCTGGATGCGGCGGAGCATGCTCACCGGATAGCAGCTACTGCGGAGAGTCAGGAAACCGTTTTCGGACGTTTGAGAGACCGCATGGACACGATTGCTGAGATCTCCTCACAGAACCGGCTGGACGCGGATGGAATCCTCTCCAGCGCCAGAGAGGTTGAGAAGGGAGTCGATGAGTTGCGCACCGCGAGCCAAGAACTCGACTCGATCGCTGCCAGGCTCACAGATGCCACCAGGCGGTTCACGTCGCAGAATTAGTCAACTGACTCCGGTCTTTTGACAGGTCAGCGGGACACTCACTACCATTCGCTCATGTCAGATAACGATTGCATCTCGCTCAAAGGAATGCACTTCCATACTCGCGTGGGGCTCTTGCCTCACGAGCAGTCCGTTCCACAGCCGCTGGAACTCGATCTCACTGTTTGGCGGTCTCTGAAGCAGGTGGGAGAGTCTGATTCCCCGAGCGCGCTGCTCGACTACCGAGATTTGTATTCCATGGTCGAGACGACGGTGGGAACCAGTCACATAAGATTATTGGAAGCGCTGTGCGAGAAACTAGCAGCCCAAGCCCTCGAGCTGGACGGCGTTCATCGTGCGAGGGTGGCGGCGCGGAAGCCTCACGCCCCCATCGAAGGACCGCTGGATTACGTGGAAGTCGTGGTCGACCGAAGGAAGGAAGACGATGCCTGAATGGGCATTCGTTGCACTGGGATCTAACTTGGGTGATCGAGATCGATACCTTGCGCTGGCGCGTGACCGGTTGGCGTCATTACCAGATACGAAACTCGCGTGCGTGAGTTCTGTCGATGAGACCTATCCAATCGGACCGCCGACTCAAGGGGCGTTTCTGAATCAGATGGCACTCCTGTACACCAACCTGTCCCCGCGTTCTCTCCTGAACGAGTGTCACGAGATCGAGCGCCAAGCAGGACGAACCAGGAGCGAGCGTTGGGGACCACGAACGTTGGATCTCGACATAGTATGCTATGGCGGTCGCGTGCTCAACGAACCAGACTTGGTGCTACCTCACCCCGAATTCCCGAACCGGGACTTCTGGCAGCGTGAGGTAGCGGAGCTGAAGTCCTATGCCAAGTAACCGCAAGTCTGTTCACACAATCGACCTTGCGCGCATGAAACGAGAAGGGCAGAAGATCGTTGCACTGACCGCATACGATGCGCTATTCGGCAATCTGGTCGATGAAGCCGGGGCGGACATAGTCCTGGTCGGTGATTCGGTCAACACGGTTCTGTGCGGTGAGGATACTACGCTTTCGGCGACGCTCGAACAGATGATCTACCACGGGCGGATTGTGCGTAAAGGTGTGAGGCACTCACTGTTGATAATTGACATGCCCTACCTCAGCTACCAGGTATCAACGGAAGAAGCCAAACGCAACTGTGGCAGAGTGCTCAAAGAAACGGGGGCGGAAGCTGTAAAGCTGGAAGGAGGGAGCGCGATTGTCGAAACCGTGAGGGAACTGGTAGCTATCGGTATTCCGGTCATGGGGCATGTTGGGTTCACCCCTCAATCTGTGCACGCCATTGGCGGACCCAGGGTCCAGGGTCGGGACGCAAGTGACAAGAAGAGAATCGTCGCTGATGCAAAGGCACTCGCTGATGCAGGCGCTTTCAGCATCGTTTTGGAATTGATGCCGTCCGATGTGGCTGAGGCGGTAACCGCGTCTGTGGATATTCCGACGATTGGGATCGGATCGGGCCCCCATTGTGACGGTCAGGTGTTGGTGCTGCACGACATGCTCGGATTGAACGACCGGTTCAGCACAAAATTCCTCAAGCGATACGCAGAACTGGCTGACACAGTCAGAGATGCGGTTGCCGCGTTCGGTGAAGAGGTTCGGAGCGGCCGCTATCCGGACGAGGCGCACAGCTACGAATGATGCTGCGGATCTCGGGCCTGCAGGAGATGCGCGAGTGGTCGCGGAGCAACCGGGTAGAGGGGCGCAAGGTCGGGCTGGTGCCCACGATGGGTTATCTACACGAAGGACATCTGAGGCTCATAGACCGCGGTCGTGGAGCGGCCGACGCGCTCGCCGTCTCGGTTTTCGTCAACCCGATTCAGTTCGGTCCCAGTGAAGATTTTCTGACGTACCCGCGCGACATAGAGCGGGACATCGAACTCATAGAGCATCGCGGCGGTGACTGTGTTTTCGTGCCCGAAGCCGCCGCGATGTACCGATCTGAGCCGGTGGTAACCGTAGCGCCCGGTTCGATAGCCGCGCATCTGTGCGGCCCCCGGAGGCCAGGGCACTTCGAGGGTGTGCTCACCGTCGTGGCGAAGCTATTCAACGTCGTGGAGCCTGACATGGCTGTGTTCGGGCGCAAGGATGTACAGCAGGCCCGGGCCATCACCCGCATGGTGGAGGATCTCGACTTTGCCGTGCAGATCCTCGTGGCTCCAACGGTGCGTGAGCCTGACGGCCTGGCAATGAGCTCGCGCAACTCATACTTGTCTCCTGAGGAACGAACCGCAGCCGCCAGTATTCCGGCCAGCCTCGAAGCCGCCCACCATCAATTCGTTTCGGGGGTGACCGACGTAGGTGCGCTGGTCGCTACCACCCGAGAGATACTGGCCCGTGAACGGCTGATCGAAGTCGATTACACCGAAGCAGTCGATCCGGACACGATGGCGCCTGCGAGTGTGGCCGACCCTGAGACGATCGTGGCGCTAGCCGCCCGCGTTGGAAAAGCGCGCCTCATCGACAACGTAGTGCTAGGTGCGGGAGTCCAAGCTGACGAGATATTGGAGTAAACCGGATGGACGTCGATCGTACGTTGGATGTTGATTTCCCGCCTTGGGCTTGCATTTCTGAGAAACGAAGAGCGCACGTGCGACGCGTCGCGGCACTTTGTTCCGCTTGGGCAGAGATGATGGCAGTTTCTGGAAATGAACGAGCACGTTGGCTGAGGGCCGTGACGTTACACGATGCGCTCAAGAGCGCCCCTAGCGAGCTGCTTGCCGAACTCGCGCCATTCGCCTGGGGTGTGGATACACTGCGGCACGGTCCGGCGGCCGC
>JARRLJ010000248.1:0-8079 GCA_037387025.1 Gemmatimonadales bacterium | reverse complement strand
TGCCTTAAGTCGGCGTGAGCTCCCGGGGTCGAAACGACCGACTAATCACGCGTGATCGGGATGCCAATCCGGGAAGTCTATTAGGCTACCAGCCGTGGAGATCAGTGCCTCTTCACTCAGCTCTCCTATCTTGTGTTTGTGTAAAGCGTCCAAGACGCTCGCCAATTCGTCCTTCGTGAACACATGACCGTGTCGTGCTCCGACCTCGATTAGCACTGGCGCCTTCTCCGTCTTTCCCGCCTCGGCCTGTCTCACTTCCTCCTTCAACTCATCACTGGCAACGAGCTGTTCTAGGAAATCGGTGACTGCTTTGTTGCTCATTTCGTGTCTCCTGGGCTATCTCACGGCCACATTCCAAGTCGATATTGGTTGCTAGTGGCTTATGGTCACCTCTCGACTGCCGTGGACCGCTCCTGGCATTCCTCCCCGAGACATTGCCGGTGAACCGGTCCTGCATTGATCCTGGGCTGCCTACCTACCCACCGAGTAACTCAATTGAGTCGTGAATAACCAATCGTGCTTCTTAACACCCGGCCGAGGATTGTTGTTGAACTGGTTGAGTGAGGCGATCCTGAACCCAAGGCCCCCCAAGATTTTGGTGGACAGGCTCGATTCAGAAATGATCCGGTAATCTTTGACATCTTCCACGCTAGGCGCCCAACTGCCACTCCAGTCGAACAATACGGGTCCCAGACTCTGCCTGTACCCTCCCCCAAAACTCACTATGCCGGTGGAGGTGGATCCGCCAGAGGTGAATTTCTCGAACCGCCCACCTCCTGAGCCGAACAACCGTAGATCAGTCTTGTCGTTTTCGATCACCTGATAACCCAACCCAACAGTGTAGTTCTGACGCAAGTTCAGATCCTGGAAGGTGTCACGGTCGTATCCGGCGGATCCGAAGGTAAACAGTTTGGGACTAATGAAGAGGTCGAGACGCACTGAGCCATAATACTTTTCAACATTTGTCTCCAGATCGCCGCTGGCGCCCGGAGCGAACTCGCGACTCAGTCCTCCTTTGATCGCCTGCCGGTCCTTCGGGCTCTTGCGTTCTACATCGAATGAGAATGCGACGCCGCGTGATCTACTGTTGCCACTGTTGTTGGAGAATCCAAAACTCAGAGTAGCACCCCAGAACTTCGAGAACGGAGTGAAATACGAGATATGTACCGGTCGCAACGCTTGTAGGTCACCCGGATCCCCGATCGCAACCAGGCCGGTAATTGGCACAGTCCTAGTTGCACCGTCGCTCAATGTCAGCTGAAAGGCGTTGTCGACAGTCGCGACGGTTCCGGCAACAATAGTCCCATCGTCGAGTCTGACACCGATAGGCTCGGATGCTGTAAAGGCTGCGATTTCATCGATCGGTATAGTCAGGTCGCCGCTGGCGAGTGAAAAGGTCCAGTTCTCTCCTGAGATTTCTTTGAGAACACCGGTCACGCGGTCGCCGTTTTGCAGCACCAGGACCTGTTGAGCCGCCATTACTGCAGGCGCGGAGAGCAGTAGAGCAAGAATCAAATGTGCTCGGCAACACTTCTCTCTCATCATTGATTTGCCCCTCGGTAAGAAGTCGGAACGGCCAAGGATCTTAACGTATCGCAGCCCTTTGTCTAGATCGAGCCTTGGCGAGATTCACCAAGTACTACAAATTTCCCTGCCATACGAGAGTCTGCTCGAAAGAATCAGGTTTTTTGTGGAGGCCACTGAATGCACCGCTATCACTCCAAGTACCGAGCGATCCGCGACGAGACGAAGTTCGACAGGATGCTGCTTTTCAGCCAACTGTTGCCCAAAGTCAGAGCCCGGGTTGAGACTGACCTGTCACGTGATGGTCTGCCACGAGAAAAAGTGCTTGCCACGGTCGTGCGGTTGCTCGAGAAGACCTTGATCCGAGTTGGCAACGACGAGTACGCCAAGGAGAATCGCTCTTTCGGTCTCACCACAATGAGACGTCGCCACGTCGAGGTAACGGGTTCCAAATTGAGATTCGAGTTCCGCGGAAAGAGCGGAATCCAGCAAACAGTGGCCGTCACGGATCGCCGCATCGCCAAGATCGTCCAACACTGCCAAACCTTGCCTGGTCAGGAGTTATTCAAGTACCTGGACGACAACGGAAAACGCCAGGACGTGGATTCAGGTGATATCAATGAATACCTGAGAGAGATTACCGGGCACGATGTCACCGCCAAAGACTTCAGGACGTGGGCCGGTACCATGCATGCGGCTACAACGCTAAGAAGCATAGGGCCGGCGAGCACCCAACGGGAGGCAAAGGCCAATGTGGTCCGCGCAATCGATAAAGTGGCGGAACGACTGGGCAATACTCGAGCAGTATGTCGAGGATATTACGTACACCCCAAGATCATTGAAGCGTACTTGAAGGGGTCCACTGTAGCTGAAGCTCCTGCAGTGGATCCCAAACGGCGGCGCGACAAGGCCGCATTGAGGCGTGACGAACTTGCAGTGCTGGAGTTCCTGCAGATCCGCAAGTGACCAGGAGTCAACTCGACTTCCTACGAAATGCATGAACCAGCCAGAACTGCCGGTGGCTACACGGCCACGTGTGGCACTACCCTCTCAGCTTCGCTGTCCAGTTCGAAGAAGGTTGCCTCCTGGAAGTTGAATTGTTTCCCTACAAGCGAAGCAGGAAAGCTCTCGAGCAGAACATTGAGATCCCTCACGTTGCCATTGAAGAACCGCCGGGCGGCTGCAATACGATCCTCTGTATTGCCTAGTTCCTTCTGTAGAGCCAGGAATTGCGCATTGGCTTTGATGTCAGTATAGTCTTCTACTACCGCAAACAGCTGTTTCATGCCAATCATTAGAGCAGATTCGTCTACGGCCTGCGAAGTGGCGGTTCCGGTACTATGCATCGCTCTGTTCCTGAGACGGACAATCCGCTCCAACAAATCTCTCTCGAAGGCCGCGTATCCCTTCACAGTCTCCACCAAGTTTGGGATCAGCTCGTAACGGCGTTTCAGCTCCACGTCTATATCAGACCAACTCTCTTCCACATGTCTATTCAATCGAACAAAGCGATTGTACGTAGTCGCAATCCAGATCAGGACCAGAATGCCAATACCGGCAGCCGCAACGAAGGCTGTGTTCATTGATCAAGCTTCCAGGGTCGAGGTCAAGTAGGCAGGCCACGAATCGAGGAACTGCCGCGCCCACCAGAGCCGCTGCTTGAATTCCGATGCGCCCCAGACTCTGGTCGTACCGTCGTGAAGACAGCAGAGCCCGTCCCTGATGTCTATTACTGGGGTGTCGGTCGAGAGCAAGAATTCCATCATCCGAGGGTGTATCACGTCATATGCAAACTTCTTGTCGGAACTCTTGACGTAATATCGCTTGCTGAACTCTGCAGACTCAAAGTCGATATCATCGAAGCCTACAGCTCCAGCAACTTTGTCGAGTACGTTCTCACGCCTGACAAACAGGCTCGGCACCGTAGGAAATGGCAGGTGGAGAATGATGTAGCTGAACTTGTGCGTCGTCGATGACTTTCCCGTCTTGATGGTGTAACGGTAGTCCCCCATGTTGATATGGTAGGTCCGTCCCCCAATTCGCACGGAACCCCGAAGAGTGTTGTACGCCGCGCGGCTGCGCCCCCGTCTGAAGATCTCGAATTCCCGGTAGCGGTTATCGTGATCGTGATCCCGTTCCGGAGCGAAGCGAAACCCCAGTTCATTTGCCAGGCCCATGAGGGCTTCACGCCGCTTACGGGCTGCCAGGTGACCCAGATAAATCAGGGTTACGACGGCCGCCGCGACCAGGACTACCAGCAGTGCTTCAGGCATTCAAGGCACAAGATACGGCGTTCCGTCCTGTGCTGTTAGCCACGTTTCCACCCTTCTCAGGCCACGCCATTGCATCCCTCTGTCCCCGTCCGTACACTCCTAACCCTATGAAGACTCTCTCGCTCGTCCGCCATGCAAAGTCGAGCTGGAAGGATCCCACGCTAGCCGATCGGGACAGACCGCTCAACAAGAGGGGGAAAAGAGATGCTCCCCGCATGGGCAAACGATTGGCTCGTACAGGAACCCGACCTGATTTGCTCATCTCCAGTCCCGCCGTTCGCGCATGGACGACGGCAGAGACCATCGCAGCTGAGATCGGGTATCCCATAGACCGCATCAAAGTGGAGGAGCGAATCTATCTCGGCGGAACATCCGCTCTCATGGCTATGATTCGCGATCTCGATGACAGTCTCGACCACGTGATGATGTTCGGGCACAACCCCGACGTCACCGAGCTCGTGAACGCTCTTACAGGGAGCGATCTAGAAAACGTGCCCACCTGCGGCATAGCACATATCGAGCTTGCTTCTGACTCCTGGAGCGATCTCGGAGATGCAGGAACCAGCCTACTGGAATTCGATTATCCGAAGAGGGTCGACGATTGAGCTTAGGTGGGTTGCCTGGACCGGTAAGTGGGGCTCTCGCGCTTTGCATCTCCGCAGTCACGGGCACGGTGATCGGCTGCGACTTCACCGCCCGCACAGAGATGGACATTGAACCTCTCGTGACTTCTCAAGCGTCGGGAACATCCGTTCGTCTCCAAGCAGTCAGCGTAGTTGATGAGCATATCGTCTGGGTGAGCGGACTCGGTGGGACGTACGCGCGGACCACGGACGGAGGCGAAACCTGGAGCGCCGGAGTCGTGCCGGGCGGCGAATCACTCCAATTCAGAGACGTGGAGGCGTTTGACGAGCATACGGCCTACCTACTCAGCGCGGGAAGTGGTGATCAATCACGGATCTACAAGACCTCCAACGGAGGAGTGAGTTGGACCTTGCAGTTCACCAATGATGAGCCAGCTGGATTCTTCGACTGTATGGCATTCTGGGATTCCAATAGCGGTATCGCTTTTAGTGATGCTGTCCGGCACGAGTTCATCGTTATCGAGACTACTGACGGAGCAACCTGGCGACGCGTTCCCAGTCAGAGAATGCCCGATGCCCTCCCGGACGAGGGAGGCTTCGCCGCCAGCGGCACCTGCTTGATCACCTACGGCGATAGCACGGCCTGGTTTGGGACCGGCGCAGCCGACAGTGCTCGGGTCTTCAAGACCACCGACAGAGGCGAGACTTGGTCAGCTGCCGTAACACCCATCCCGAGCGACTCGATGGGGGGAATCACTTCAATTGGCTTCATCGACCATGTTCGTGGATTGGCCGTCGGCGGTAACGTTGGCCGTCCACACGAGCACCAGGAAAACGTTGCTTACACGGACGATGGCGGGGCGACGTGGACCCAAGCGGGCGAGCCAACTTATGCTGGGGCTATCTACGGGATCACTGTGGTGCCCGGAACCGGCATACCCGTTTTCGTCGCGGTCGGTCCCGGGGGTGTCGACTTTACAGCGGATTTGGGAATAACTTGGTCGTCTCTGGACACGCGCAACTACTGGAGCGTCGGTTTCGCATCCCGTTCCGCCGGCTGGGCCGTGGGGCCGGAAGGCCGGATCACCAAGATTTCCTTCTAGAAACGCCTTGCCGAATCCGCTGCGACGGGTTATCTGAGAATCATCTGCCCTACCAGGAGAACGCAATGAGCAGCGTTGGACGCGAGTACGTACAGCAGGTTCAGAAAGCGCTATCCCAATACGAGGAAGCGATCGTACGTCGAGAGCACAAAAAGCTTCTAGAGAGCAAGGTGTCTCTCCGGCAGGATGTGGATACCGCGCGCCAGAAGGTGCTGGATGTCGTGGTCGACCTAGTGACAAAGGAGCGGATGAAGCGATAGGTCGACGGCAGCCGGTGCGCCGACGAACGCATATGGGGAGTCGTTGGACAGCCTACGCGACGACTCCTCCAGTCCGCGCCAGTTGCTCGCTCTTCACCTTGGCCGGATCGAACTGCTCAGCCGCGCGTAGCATCTTGTCGATGGTCTCATCGAAGTCGGCCTTGGCACCACGCTTGAAGCGCAACGGATTGATTCGTGCCACGACAAAGGTCTTGAGATACGGGCTACTTGAACTCTCTCTCAGGCCGTGGATCGACCTCAGCAAGGGCCTCCGCCATTCGGATGACTTCCAACGCCCGCTCGCGCAGGTTGTGCGCCTTCTCAGTATTGAGGGCTAGGATGCGATACGCGATGTCCTCCTCTGGTATCACCAGTGCGACAATCGACCGGCCCCCCAAACGCCTGATAGCTGCGGTCCTGTGATGTCCGTTCGGAGTCCAGTAGACACCCAGCTCACTTCGGACTGCAATGACTGGATCTAGAAAGCGGTCCAGCTTGTCGATTGCATCAGCCAAGCGGATCACATGATTGTCGGATAGATCACGCTGAAAAGGTGTGGGTTCGACCTTGTCTATGGGTAGCCCCGCCAAGATCTGCCAGTTTCCGCCGAGCGGATCGCGGTAGACTGCCAACACCGACCCACGGTCACCCTCGATCAGTCCCGCCAGAGCATCAATCCTGGCGGGCGGCGTCGCCCGGCCCAGCCTGGCTGCTGTGAAGCCCCTCGACTCTGCTGGAGCTAGCGTCTTCTTGCGACGCACCGCTGTGCTTGTCTTGGACTTGGCTGTGGACTTCGCCTTTGCCATGTGGACCTCCCGGGACCAAGTAGCTAGACTGTGGCTTTCCGCGATCATTCTATCGCAGACAGCCGATTTCGGGAATCCGAACCACTAGACGTTGGAGCAATCTGGCAAAAATTGGCAAGACACGAACTCCTATTACCGCGCGAACACGGCGCATACGCAGAAGTTGTCTTCCCCGTTCTGACGGGTCTCACAGTTGGATCAACGAGCCTCGCCGCAATCGGCCTTGCGATCACCGCAGTCGCATTTTTCCTGGTACACGAACCCATAGCCGTATTGACGGGCTCACGTGGAGCACGCGCCAAGGGGATTTGGGGTACGAAAGCACGCGATCGTGTAATCTTGCTGTCGAGTGTGGGTGTCGCATGTGGGATCGCAGCAATGCTCGTTGCTGACAGCCGGACAAGGCTCGCAACTTTGGCACCATTCGGGTGTGGCACAATTCTCTTGCCAGCGTTCCTTACTGGGCGGCTGAAATCCGTGTCAGCTGAGGTTCTGGTGATCGCCACCCTGTCGTTGATGGCAGTTCCTATGGTCGTCTCCAATGGAGTGGCCTGGTCGATGGGGTGGACTACGGCAGGAGTGTGGTTCCTGGTTTTTTCACTCGGCACGCTGGGAGTACACGCGATCAAAGCCAAGGCGAAGACAACCGCCCGCGGGAAATGGACCATCATCGTCACGCCGCTGGCTGGAACAGTCACCATCTTTACCTGCTTCGGGGCGGCTTGGGCCGGTAGGTTGCCACTCGCCGTTGCCTTGGCTCTGATGCTGGGTGGAGCAGTGGCGGTCGTCCTTAGCGTCGTCCCTGTTCACCCTCGTAGACTCAAGACTGTTGGCTGGACGTTGGTGACGTCAAATGTGGTCACTTGGGTGCTCCTGCTACTGGCCGTATGAGAACCAGAGTGGGAGAACGCATTCGATCGGGTTACAATAGAAGAGGCTTCACCTACGATACGGTGCGTGTCGCGTTCAGCAGCGGCTTGTGGCATATTCAGCCGTCCACGAACACCATTCTCAACTCGCCAGGAGTGAGGCACATGAAAACGACCAAGACGCTGCTGGTCCTGAGCCTTCTTGCCGTGATGGCATCTGCGGTTGTCGCACAACCTCCTCAGCTCAAAGACTTGCGTGAAGAAGTACGCATGGAGGCTCAGTCCCTTGCCAAGCTCACGCAGGAGATAGTGGACAAGGTTTTCAGCTTTGGGGAACTAGGATTTCAGGAAGAGTGGACCGTTGAGTATCTCACAGGAATCCTGGCCGAGGAAGGGTTCGAGATTCAAATGGGCGTCGCCGGCATGCCGACTGGCTACATAGCGACATGGGGCAGCGGACGACCCATTGTTGGTTTCATGGGTGATATCGACGGCCTGCCCGAAACCTCACAGCGCCCCGGTGTGGCCTATCACGATCCGTTGATACCCGGGGGCCCGGGACACGGTGAGGGACATAACAGTGCCCCGGCCGTCGACTTGACCGCGGCGATAGCGGTAAAACGTGTTATGGAACGACACGGGATGGAGGGCACGCTCAAA
>JARRLJ010000247.1:5858-20263 GCA_037387025.1 Gemmatimonadales bacterium | reverse complement strand
TCACCAAGTAGTTGGTGAAGCCAGAACGGCGAGCATGAAGCTTACATATGTGGGGTGCCTGATTCGTCTACAGATGCCCTCACAGAGTGCTATCCCGTCTGCCAAGCGCGAGTTCCGCAGTCCAGCCAATATCTGGAACTTGAGGTGCCTGCGACATCTCAGCTGCACGGAATCAAGTCGTGGTTGGTCCCAAGATCGCCGAACAGGATTCGGTCTCGTATGAGGTACATCGCGAGACCCATGAGCCCCGACATCGAGACGACGATAGGGTAGGTCATCCGGGCCGCAGCCAACACTGGAACGATGTCAACGGGTGGATCCGACACCAGTATGGTATGGCAAACCCCACGCCGGCGAGCGTTACAACTGCTACGACGTAACGGGCTGTGCCCATTAATGGCCATCAACGGAACGAGCTGATAGAGATTTAGAATCCCATAATATTAAGCTTTAGATTCGCTAATGACACGCGTTGGACTTAGCCCGTGCGACAATGAGCTTGGGTCAGATAGCTTGGTTGAGCTACAATGTCGCAGCCCGGTCCTGTCGGCCTGCGTGGACGCGTAGTGATTACCTTTCGCAATCGCCTAGTCCCGAGGAGAGCATGAGCCCGAGATATTCGCACCTAACAGGTTTCCTAACCATCGCGCTGCTGAGCGGGGCCTGCGCCTCAGGCGGCAGCGCTCCTCCCACCCAGGCAGCCACTCCCGCCATGGTACCACCTGAGACGGTGGTGGTAGAGGTAGCAGCACCAGCGGCGGGCCTCGAACTCGAGCCGGGCCGGTTCGATACAGGTAAGATGTGGACGTTCGAGAACCCGCCACTTGACTACTTCGAAGAAGCGTACGGATTCCGGCCCGGTCAGGAGTGGCTGGACCATGTCCGACTCTCCTCGCTCCGTTTGCCGAACTGCACCGCCTCCTTTGTGTCGGCAGATGGTCTCGTCATGACGAATCACCACTGCGGCCGCGAGTCCGCTAGCGCAGTATCCGCTGAGGGAGAGGACCTGCTGACAAATGGCTTTTTCGCGGAAACCATGGCGGACGAGCGCCGCGTTCCAGATCTATACGTCGACCAATTGGTTGAGATGCAGGATGTGACTGCTCTGATTGAGTCCGCAGTGACCCCGATGATGAGTGGAGACGCTGAGATACAGGCACGGACGGAGAAGCAAGAATCAGTCGCAGACAGCACGAGTCAGGCGCTGGGACTCGATTGCAGTGTCCAGCCGCTCTATAACGGCGGGAAATACTCGCTCTACTGTTACAAACGCTACGATGACATCCGCCTTGTTTTCATTCCGGAGCTGATGATTGGGTATTTCGGCGGGGATCCCGACAATTTCACCTATCCTCGCTACGTCTTGGACGTATCGTTCTTCCGGATCTACGACGAAGACGGATCACCGTACCAACCTCAGAACTACTACGAGTGGAGCGAAACCGGAGCCGCAGAGGGTGATCCCGTGTTCGTCATCGGCAACCCCGGCTCCACTGAACGCCTCCTAACAGTTGCCCAGTTGGAGTACCGCAGAGAATTCCTGGAACCGTACATAGTCCGTCTGTACCAAAGCCGGACAGATGCGTTGGCACAGTACATGGAACACCACCCAGACCACCGGTCTGAGTACATCAACGAGTACTTCGGCTACATGAACTCGCTCAAACTCTACAAGGGGAGGCTGGAAGCGTTGCAGGATCCCGAAATCATGGGGCGCAAGCGAGGATTCGAAGCCAATTTCAAGAACGCTGTCCAGTCCGATCCGGTTCTCAACAGGCAATACGGCAGTCTCTGGAACGAAATCGAGAACGTAAGGCAACAGATGGCCGCGTTCGCGCCCACGAGGAACGGACTCCGCTACGATGGACCGCTCTGGTCGCAGACGCTGGCAACAGCGGCGGACATGTTCGTTTACGCTTACCGTGCAACCAACGCTCCATCGGACCAACAGCTGAGTGAACTGCGGGCGGACATCGAGCAACGGGTGATCAACACAGACCTGGACCACCATTTCCTAGAGCTGCAACTGGAGGATGCTGCGGAGTGGTTGGGGGAGAACGACCCGTTCGTACAGATGGCGCTAGCGGGGAAATCGTTTAGCGCAGCAGCACGCTCGATCATCAGTGATGCGACTGCCGTGACGGATCCAGAACAGAGACAGGCACTGCTGGACAACCCGAATGCCATCTTGAGCAGCGATGACCCTGCCATCAGTCTGATGCGTGAAGCATTGCCTCGGTTCTTCGACGCCGAAATCCAGGTTCAGCAGCTATCGCAAACCGAGGACGCCAAAGCGGCGAAACTCGCACTGGCCCTGTTCGAAGTGCAGGGCACTTCACTGGCACCCGACGCAACATTCACACTGCGCATAGCCGATGGAGTGGTAGCAAGTTATGACTACAACGGCACGAAGGCGCCCGCTCTGACGACCTTTTACGGCCTTTACGACAGACACTATTCCCCTCGTGGGGAACCAGACTGGGAGCTGCCGGAGCGTTGGCTCAACCCGCCAGCTGCCTTCGACATGAGCACACCGCTCAACATGGTACATACCAACGACACGGTTGGTGGCAACTCGGGCAGTCCCTTGGTCAACATCAATGCAGAGATCGTGGGGCTTCTTTTCGACGGGAACATCGAGAGCTTGTCGGGCGACTTCATCTACGTCACTGAAGGGGCCCGCTCGGTTTCGGTCAGGGCCGAAGCTATTGTGGAGGCCTTGAGGAACATGTACGGTGCCCGGCGAGTAGTCGACGAGCTGCTCCAACACTAGCCGCGCAACCTGACTGGCACGCGCCAATGGCGCGTGCCAGTTTGCCACTTTTCACCGACATTGCCCCAAAATAGGTCATACCTGCCTCATTTCGATGCAGTCGCCCTTGTCGTCAGGGGTGTTAATGGGTCTGTAAGGATTTATATCACAACAACTTATAGCAGACTTGCCAGCCGGGCATTGCCGTTGCTCGGTACCATCATGGAAAGCCGTGCGGGAACCGGCACACCTACATTTCCAGAGGGGCAAAGCCGTTTGAGCAGTTCTATTGACGGTCTCGGAGAAGGGTGCTGATCCCCTCTTGCAGCGACAAGACCGGGCTGGGCAGCAGTCTTGAAAACGCGGCAACACCCGCTGACCGAACGCTTGCGTTGAGAGTCGGCACTGGTTACGTACAGCGTTTGGTGATCGGAGGAAGAACTATGAAACTGCTAAGACTCACATCAGGCGTGTTGATCACACTCACCCTTGCAGCATGTAGCGATACAAGCACCCCGACCCAGTTCCGCAACGTTCAGCGGATCGACGTGCTGAACTGCGACTTGGAACCGGCTGACGATGGCTGCCAGGAGTTCGAGGCCGGACCAGTGCTCGTGTCACTCCCCCTATCGCCCGGCGCCGAAGTCGAGTTCGAACTCGACATCCCACCCGGAACATATAGCGAGATTGAATTCGATGTCCACAAGGTAGAGAACGAACCCTCGGATATCATCTTTCTGCAGACACATCCCGAGTTTGATGGCCTGAGCATCAGGGTTGCCGGGACCTTCCGTGGCAATTCCTTCCTGTTTGAGTCAGATCTCGGAGTCGAGCAGGAACTTGCGCTGATCCCTGCCCTGACCGTGGAGAATGGAAGCAGCAGCATCAACGTCACCGTCTTCGTAGACCTGGACGCCTGGTTCCGAGATTTGTCGGGTGGGCTTCTAGATCCAGCTACAGGAAACAAAGGCGGCCAGAATGAAAGCCTGATAAAGGACAACATCAAGGACTCCATGGAAGCTTTTGAAGATGATGACCGGGATGGCCGGGACAGCTAAACCCTAGAGCTGCGTTCGTGCGAGGTCAGTTAGAGCAGTGGCTGGCCACGGGCTTGCTAACCACCGGATAAGCGCGTGACGGAACAGATCATCCTCAAGATCATAAGTCTGTCTGATTCATTCCACTCGCTGTGGAGTGACATAGCGGAGGAACTCGGAGTGCGAAGCATAGTAATCGAGCCGAAACACCAGCAAGGCATGAATCGCTCCAACGAGGCAGCGGTTGTAGTTGCGGCCGGTGGCGAGGAAGATCGCGGTCTCGACGTGCTTCTCTCGCTCCAAGGATCAGACGATCAACCGGTGTATCTCGTCGGTGCCAACACCTCACACCGATTCGGAGTCGAGGCAGTGCGGCGTGGAGCTGCCGACTATTTCGCTCTGCCAGACGATGTTGACATGCTGCGCCGTACCTTAGCATCACGAGTGGAGACCGCAAGAGAAAGGCGCTCCGGGGCTCACGCTCGTCCAGAGAGCGTTTTCTCGACCATGATTGGGGACAGCCCGACGCTGCGTGAGACTCTGAGCAAGGCAGAGCGCGTGTTGGCTCACAGTGATGTGACGGTTCTCATTGGGGGAGAGACCGGAACCGGGAAGGAGCTTCTGGCCCGGGCGATCCACGATGGCGGTCCACGTGGAGGTGGACCGTTCGTAGCCGTGAACTGCACTGCGATCCCTGCAAACCTGCTCGAGTCAGAGCTCTTCGGTTACGAAAGAGGAGCGTTCACGGACGCTCACCAGGCGAAGCCCGGACTCTTCGAGGAGGCACACTGCGGTACTCTGTTTCTCGATGAAGTCGGACATCTTCCCTTGGAGTTGCAGGGAAAGTTGCTACGAGTACTCGAGGAAAAGCAGATCCGAAGAGTTGGCGGAAGGGAAACGCGTGATGTGGATGTCCGCATACTAGCAGCAACACACGTAGACCTCGCTGGGGCGTCCGATCGCGGAGAATTTCGTCAGGATCTGTTTTATCGTCTGAACGTTGTATCACTCAACCTGCCTCCGCTGCGTGAGCGGGCCGACGATATCGAACTTCTGGCCGGCCACTTCATCCAACAACTGGCAGACCGCTACGGGTTGCCAATACCGAGATTGACTCCCGATATCGTAACGGTTCTCCGGTCGCATAACTGGCCTGGCAACGTCAGGGAACTCCGCCATGCGCTGGAAAGAGCCTTGCTCCTCTCTGAGCCGGGGAGGATCGAACCCACGGAGTTGATCCAGTCCCAGAAGCCAAGGCGCTCCGAGGCGCAAGCCAGCATGCCATTCCCTGCCACTCTCAAGGAGATAACAAGAGCAGCGGCCAATCGTGCGGTGGAGGTATGCGGTAGCAACAAGAGCCAGGCGGCCAGAATGCTCGGCATCTCTCGATCGCGCCTGCAACGGCTACTTGACGATGATGGCGAGGAGGACGCGAATGAGTGAATTCGTCACTTGTGCCAGGAGGGCCTCGTGATTGCGCGGCGTGCAGCGGACCGTGAGTATGGCGACCCTCTGAAGCAAGCGCGTCGGGCAGTGAGTACTGGCAGATTCCGCGATGCCTTGTCTCAGTTGACCGGGCTGGAGCAGCAGTTTGGCTCGTCGGCCGAATGGCTGTCGCTGGTGGCGATGGCTTCTTGGAGACTGGGAGACTTCGAAGAGAGCCATCGCATAGCCCTCCGAGCGCTATCCGCATACCGGGCTCGAGGAGACGCCGATGGAGAGATGCGCGCCCAGAACGTGGCGGCGGCGGGTGCGTTTGCAGTCGGGAGACTCGACGAAGCTCGATCGGGGTTCGAGCGGGCTCAGGCTATCGCTCTGCAATTCCGGGATAACCTAATGATGGCTCGATGTGCGAACAACCTAGGCAACGTGGTCTACTATCAAGCAGAACACGCGGAAGCCCTGCGGCAGTATAGTCATGCGGCCAGTTTGTTCGAGCAGGTGGGTTCGATCAGAGGAATGGCTGAGGCCTGGCACAACGCCGCCGTCGTGCTGCGTGAGGAAGGGGACCTCGTGGCGGCACGCAAAGCCACCGACAGGGCCCTCGATTGTGCCTCGAGGATAGCCGATCCACGAATGTTAGGCTGGACCCTAGGTGGGAGCGGCGAGACCTATGCGCTGGAGGGCGACTTGCCGCTGGGACGAGCGATGGTTGAAAGAGCCCTCAAGCTGGCCCAAGACAACGAAGACAGGCTTACAGAAGTAGACTGCCTCCGCATCCTATCGCACATAGCTGGAGAAGAGGATCGATTGGACGAGGCAATCGATACTGCCCGCAAGGCCGCCGATCTAGCCTCCGACTTGGGAAACCCCTGGATGATTGCGAAGGCGCAACAGCAATTGGCCAACGTACTGAGCGCCGCCGGCCCGAGCTCCGAGGCAGCGGAAGCACTTGAGGCTGCCGCGCAGGCATTCGACAAAATGGGAGCAGAGTCAAGAGCTGCGGGCACACGAGCCCGGATGAGAGCGATCCTGGACTAAGTCAGTCGGCTGAGAGAGATTTCCATCGTGCTGAGGAAGAACCAACGTCAACAAAGAGCGTTCTCGGAGGGAACCACGCGATGGATCACCCGTCCTCCAAAAGCCTCCAACGCATGAAGGTATACACCCAGAAGTACTGGGAGAAGACCGGAACTTCGCCGCACCCTGAAAACAGCGTCACCGAGGCAGTTATCAACGGCCTGGCGCTCCACATAGACGAGCTTGGCCGCCCCTTGTGTCCCTGCAATTTCTATCCTGACAAGACGGCGGAACTCGAACGAAGCCGTGAGTGGGTCTGTGCCTGCGATGAGATGAAGCAGTACAAGTACTGCCATTGCCTGCTTTTCGTGAGGCCTGACGGCTTGCCCATAACCGAGTATCTACCAGAAGGCCACGAAGGCAGACAAGCGTTACCGAGCACCGCATTTCGAACGAGGACAAGCTACCTTTAGTCTGTCTAGCCGCTGGGAGGGGCTCACGCCGAAAGATCAGCGCGACACACCCGCAATGTACTCTACAGAAGAGGCTCGCAGCATTCGCAAGTCGTTTGCCCAACCCAATGCCCGGTTGTTGTGTCCGCGTTGCGGCTGCGAGATGCTGGTCAGTCCCACGATCAGGCGGCACGGCGGCACACTGCAGGAGGCGTCTTGTCCGACCTGCAACAGGTGCGTCATCATACGCGATCTTCCAGAGCGGCCAGCCAGCCAGTAGCCTGGGTCAAACAGCATGGCCCTCGTCGAGCTTTGAACAGTGACCAACATCCTCAGCGCTGAATTCCTTTCCCTGCAGGAGATACTGGCGGGCCGTTACTCCATCGAGCGTGAACTAGGCCGCGGCGGGATGGGGATTGTCCTTCTCGCCCGGGATGTAGCGCTCGATCGCCTGGTTGCGATCAAGCTGCTTCCGCCGTCACTTGCGGCTGATCCCAACTTGCGGGAGCGGTTTCTGCGTGAAGCTCGGACAGCAGCTGGGTTGTCTCATCCAAACATCGTCCCCATCCATTCGGTTGAGGAGCATGGAGAGTTGGTGTTCTTCGTGATGGGTTACATCGACGGTGAAACGCTCAGAGAGCGCGTAGCGCGCACAGGCCCGCTAACGCCCAGAGCAGCGATGAGACTGATCCAAGAAGTGGCCTGGGCACTCACCTACGCTCACGACCGCGGTATTGTGCACCGAGACATCAAACCAGAAAACATCTTGGTGGAAAGAGCGACCGAACGCACGTTCGTCACCGACTTCGGTATCGCCCACGTTCAAAGCGGCGGTGCCGCGCCGACAGGAGAAGTTGTTGGCACAGCTCGTTACATGAGTCCAGAGCAAGCCTCTGGTGAGGAGGTGGACGCCCGGAGTGACCTGTATGCACTGGGCAGCACGGCGTTTTTTGCGCTCACCGGCCGCGCACCGTTCGACGCACCGAGCGTACCTGCCCTACTTGCTAAGCAGGTCAGCGTACCTGCCCCAAGCGTGGCATCGGTACGCCAGGACATGCCGGGCAAGCTAGGCCTACTCGTAGATCGCTGCTTGGAGAAGAATCCCGCAGAGCGCTTTCAGTCGGGTGACGAGCTGGCCGAGGCAATCGGCGAGCTGCGGGGCCGTGAGTTGCGGGCTCCACCACTAATCCGCGCCTTCCTGCGCAATGCTGAGGTGAGTACGGCGGTAATACTCACACTATTCATCTTCGCTCCCTCGGGTAGCGGAGAGGTCTCGATCAACTTGATACCTTACATTCTCCTAGTACAGCTTGGTGTGGCTGCTCGGCGACTCCTGCGCAGCGGCTACAGCTTTGATGACATACGCGAGGCGCTCCTCGCAGAGGCACGTGCTCAGGATGAGGAGGCTGAAGCCATTCGGTCCAGGAAGTGGGCCCGTCGGATCTCGGGAGCCTGGAATCGAATTTGGGCCAGCAAGTTCGGTCGCCTCTTCTTCAAGGTGTCCAGCATCGGTATGCGGGAGACGGAGAGGCCGGTCCTCCCATCCTCCGACGCTACAGAGTTCGTCCTCGGAAGGGCAGCAACTGAGATCTATCAAGACTTACCGTCTGACGTGCAGCAGCGCCTTTCTGATGTCCCGCACGTTGTCCAAAAGCTGGAGCGTGATGCGAAAGCACTGAGGCGTCGTGGCGATACAGGTGAGCGGCTGGCAACGACCGTGGCCGCCCTGGAGAACGTAAGGCTCGGCCTGCTGCGGGTGCGTGCAGGAGTAGGTTCCGTCGATGATCTCACTGACGACTTGCAGCGGGCTCAGGAGATAGGCGAACGCATAGATGCGGAATTGGCAGGCCGACGCGAAGTGAAGGAGCTAATGAGGTGAGATTCGGAGGGCAAATGGACGGTCGACCAGTATTTGCCAGCGCCATAGCTGTAGGCTGTTTGTTCTCGATGGCAACGATCCCCACGGGAACTCACGCTCAGCGATCGATACCTCCGCCGGAATCGGTGCTGGGCTTCCCTGTCGGAGCCGACTTCAAGCTGGCTACCTATGATGAGTCACTGGAGTACTTCCGCCGTTTGGATGCGGCCAGCGATTGGCTGCAACTAATCGAAATCGGCAGCACGTCGGAGGGACGAGATTGGTATGTGGCATTGATATCCAGCCCAGACAACCTCGCTAACGTCGACAGGTACAGAGACATCGCGCACCGCCTGGCCCATCCGGCCGATCTCACCGATGAGGAGGCCGCTCGATTGGCTAGCGAGGGCAAAGCCATTGTCCACATCGATGGCGGCTTGCATGCGTCGGAAGTAGCGGGCGCCCAGCATACGATCCAGCTGGCCTATGATCTCCTGACACGAACAGAGGACGCTGGAACACGGGCCATCCTAGATAACGTGATACTCATGCTGTGGCCCTCTATCAATCCGGACGGCCAGAACATGGTCGTGGATTGGTACCGCTCCAACCTCGGTACGCCATACGAGGTATCGCAGATGCCTCGACTGTATCAGAAGTACATCGGACACGATAACAACCGTGACGCATACATGCTCAACATGATCGAGTCACGGGTGATAGCGCGCACCTGGCGGGCATGGGAGCCACAGATCATCTACATACATCATCAAACAGCACCGTTCCCCACTAGGATCTGGCTGCCACCCTTTGCGGAGCCGATCGCTACACAGGCACCGTCGCTCATGTCGCGGGAAGTGAACATGATCGGGATGGCGATCGCACAGGGGCTCGAATCACGAGGTCAGGTTGGCGCCACCCATATGGGTACGGGGTTTGATGCCTGGTATCCGGGCTATGTGGATTACCTGCCGATGCTGCAAAACATAGTGGCATTCTGGACCGAGACAGGGCTATATCGCTATGCAACGCCACATTTCTACACAATCAATGATTTCCCAGGGAATACTCGCGACCTCCGTCCACAGACACTCTACTCCAGTCCCTGGCAGGGTGGATGGTGGCGATTGAAAGACGCAGTCAGCTATATGGTGACTGCTTCGTATTCGGTGCTCGACTACGCTGCAAAGTACAAGGAAACTCTGCTCACAACCGTTACCAAGCGGGCCTGAATACGATCGACAAAAATGAACGGGAGCCTCCGTATGCGTACTTCGTCCCGCAACAGCAGCGCGATCCCGTAGCGGCAGTTGAATTGTTGCGAAGATTGGCGTTCGTCGGTGTCAGAATAGGGCAGCTGAACCGGACGATCAGCTTTCAGAGAATGACCTTTGATGAGGGAACATGGGTCATCCCCATGAACCAAGAGTTCGCGGCATTGGTACGCGAACTATTGGATGTGCAGACGTATCCAGATTTGCGCGAATACCCGACAGGTCCTCCCGAACAACCATACGACGCAGCCGGCTGGACGCTGCCGTATCTGATGGATGTACGCGTTGTAGCAGCTTCCGAACCACTCTCGGAAGAGGTCCATGGCGCAATACGGCCGCTCCGCGGCACAGCGGTTGATTGGCGTACTGCAGACGAACAAGGCGGCGGTACGCAGTTCGACAGTCCACCCGGAATCGGGTTCGATACTGATGCGACGGCGGCGGCCATCATTCCTCCCACCGGACGGGCAACCGGATCCGGCTCCAGGCTCGTAATCGACGCCGCGCAGAACAATGCGTTTCGCGCACTAAACCGTGCCATAGCCGCCGGTGGGAACGTTCGATTTCTGCAGGGCCAGCCAGGTGACGACGGGCAGCCCGGCTCCACCGGCCGGTATGTCATAGATGGTGTGTCGTCATCTCTGTTGAACCGTTGGGTGGACGAGTTGGCCTTGCAAGCGGACCGGACGGGGGGCTCTGACGGAGTGCCCGTGAGAAGTCGCATTGGTTTGTACAGACCGTGGCGTGCCAGCATTGACGAAGGCTGGATCCGCTGGCTGCTAGAGCAGTACGAGTTTCAGTTTGAGAACATAACTAATGCCATGGTAAGATCCGGCAATCTGCGTCAGCGGTTTGACGTAATTGTGTTGCCGGCAGAGAGGTCGCAAACGATACTCGACGGTTTCGCCAAAGGAGGAGGTACGCTCGTGTGTCAGAATCAGAGTAGCGACTTCGCCATCGAACAACTCCATCTTCCGGTGAAGAACGCTGTGCGGAGCTCGAGCGAACCGACTTCTTCGTTAGCGGATCGATCCTGGGAGTGACTACCGACGCGTCACATCCAGTCATGTCCGGCATGCCGTCGAGAGCCAAATTGTTCGTGGCCCGGAGCCCCGTATTCACAACGCTGGAGGGATTCGAGGGCACTGCATTGGCCAAGTACCAAGAAAGCGGCTCACCACTTCTCTCCGGGTACCTCCTTGGAGAGGAGTATCTCAACGGAAATGCGGCCGCGCTGGACGTCCATCACGGTGAAGGTCACGTAATACTTCTCGGTTTCAGGCCGCAGTGGCGCGGGCAGCCGTTTGGATCGTTCAAAGTTCTCTTCAATGCCGTATTGTACGGCGCTGAACTGAGTCGCACGGTCCACGGTAACGCACAATTCTGGAGCGCCCCCGAAGAAGAAACCGACGAGCAGACAGGTTACGCCCGTCGCTAAACGTGAGGAGTAACGCAACGATGCCGCTTGAAGCTGACAAACCACGTCGCCGCGTCGCTCTCTTCGTAACCTGTATGGTAGATCTGCTGTACCCCGATGTCGGTATAGCTGCGGTTCGACTCCTCGAGCAAAGCGGTGTGGAAGTGTGCTTTCCGGAAGCACAGACCTGCTGCGGCCAACCGGCGTTCAATGCCGGGTACCGCGATGAAGCTCAAGAGATGGCCCGTCACTTTCTCGATGTCTTCTTTCCACTGCTCGACGACGGAATAGTACAAGCTGTTGTAGCTCCCAGTGGCAGTTGCACGGCCATGGTGAAGCACTTCTATGATGTACTGTTCGGCGACGAAATCACCAGGGAATACCGGCGGCGCGCCGAACAAGTCGCCGCTGTTACGTACGAGCTGACTCAGTACTTGGTCGACGTCCTCGGTGTGACCGAGACGGGAGCGACTTTTACTGGAAGACTCACCTACCACTCATGCTGCCATCTCATGCGCGAACTCGACGTGGATCAGCAGCCGCGCCTTCTCCTTTCGTCCCTGCAGAAGGCAAGCGTCATTGCCCTTCCCGGTGACGACGAGTGTTGCGGTTTTGGCGGATTGTTCGCGATCAAGAACGCTGCGATCAGTACAGCCATGGGAAGGCGCAAGGTGCATAACCTAGAGGAGTGTGGGGCCGAAGTCGTGGCGTTGAATGACGTGAGCTGCATGACCCACATCAACGGCATTCTCCAGCGTGAGGGCAGCAACTGTCGCGCTGTGCATATCGCGGAGTTGCTGGCTGCCTCAAACGCCGGATCCGAGCAGAAGCAGGGAGAAGAATAGGGTATGCCGGTCGACGTAAGAGCTTCTTACGCAACCCGCGTAAGCCAAGCGCTTGCCGATGAGAATCTGCGCACTGCATTGGAACGGGCGACTTCCAAACTCGCCGGCAAACGGGCACAGGCGATGGCTGTCGTAGACGCGGCACGTATTCGAGACGAAGCCAGGGCCATTAGAGAAGCAGCCGTTGCCGACCTCCCCGACTTATTGCAGAAACTCGAGGCCAACCTGACGGCCAACGGCTGCCAGGTTCATTGGGCTCTAGATGCCCAGGAAGCTCACGGTATTGTGCGCGAGATCGCTCGACACCGCGGAGCCAGCCACATCGTCAAATCCAAGTCCATGGTGACAGAGGAGATTAGGCTGAACGAGGCGCTGCAGGAAGCAGGCATGCAAGTGGTTGAAACCGACTTAGGCGAGTACATCATCCAATTGGCGCACGAGCCACCGAGTCACATCACGGCTCCCGTGGTACACAAACGAGCCGAGGACATCAGCGAGTTGTTTCAGCGCGAACTCGACATGGAGCCGACGACCGACCCTGCAACGATGTGCGCGGCTGCACGCAAGCGATTGCGAAACGAATTCTTGCGCGCCGAGATCGGAATAAGCGGCTGCAACTTCGCGATCGCCGAGACCGGTACCATATGCATCATTACCAATGAGGGTAACGGCCGAATGGTAACCAGCTTGCCTCCTGTGTACATCGCAGTGATGGGCATAGAAAAGGTCGTGGCTCAAGTCGAAGACGCTATTCTGCTATGGCAGGCTGTTTCGAGAAGCGCAACGGGCCAGAACGCATCTGTCTATTTCTCGTTGAGCAGTGGCCCACGACGCCCTGGGCATGCGGACGGACCCGATGAAATGCATGTAATCCTGTTGGACAACGGCCGTTCACGCATCCTGGAACGAGGTTACGCCGACGCCCTACTGTGTGTTCGGTGTGGAGCATGCCTCAACGCCTGCCCCGTGTATCGCGAAATCGGCGGACATGCCTACGGAGATACAACGTACAGTGGCCCGATCGGCGCCGTCGTCGCACCGCTCTTGGCGGACGACCCTACGAGGGTCAAGGAACTGCCGTTCGCAAGTTCCCTGTGCGGGGTTTGCCGTGACGTATGTCCGGTGAAGATAGACCTGCCACGACTCCTGCTCGATCTGCGGTCCGAGATGACACAGCGGAAGGCCTCGCCGCGGCTCGAACGCCTCGCGATCCGGACATTCACTCGTATCGTGCGCAAAGCTTCCAGCTACCGTAACTTGTCGCACATCGCTCGATGGCTTTCGCGTTGGCTGCCGCGCAACAAGGATGGTGGCATCACCAAGCTGCCGCCTCCCTTGAATGAGTGGACGCGAAGCCGAGTCTTTCCTCGCCCGCCTCCCAAGACCTTCCGAGAGATCTGGCTAGAGGGCATGGGTAACAAGAGAGGGAACGACCGGTGACTGAGGGATCCCGAGAGCTAGTCCTGAAGCGAATCCGCGCGTCCCTGAACAGCACTGGGCATCTCTTCCGAGAGAAGCGTGCTGGGAGACCCAACGTGCTTATGACGGTTGCTCCCGTAGAGGGAAGTCCAAAGGAGCTGGCAGAACAGTTCGGCGCCAACCTCGCCGAGATCTCGGGGACCTACGAAATCGTGGAAAGCCCGGACCAGGTACCAGGCCGGGTGTTAGCTCGAATCCTCGATTGGCTGCCCGAGACCGCTGAGATGCCAATCAACGTTCTTAGTTGGGCGGCCAACGATATTCCAGTTGGAAACTTGGAGTCAAGGCTGCGAGACTCAGGGATCTCCTTGGTTACCCCCACGGACTTGCACAACGAGCACATTCGATCGGAGGCAGCAGCTATCGATATCGGCATTACGTCAGTCGATGCGGCGTTCGCTTGCACCGGTTCCATAGTACTGGCTGCAGCTGTAGGTAGGAATCGCGCGGCCGCCCTTCTGCCATTACAGCACATTGCAGTGATACCGTTCAGCAGAATCTACCCAACGTTCGAAGCATGGATTCACTCCATGCGGAAAACGGGTGAGCTGGAATCCTTTCTGAGGGACAATGGACAAGTCGCGTTCATTACGGGCCCGAGCAAGACTGCAGACATCGAGCTAACACTCACGCTGGGAGTGCACGGCCCCAAGGAGGTTCACACCGTAATCTTCGACGATGCATGACTCTCACACTTCAAGCGCTGGTCGCAGTCGCCCCAATCCTGTTAGCAGCTATCCTGCTGGTCGGATTCCGCGTACCAGCCAAGTGGGCCATGCCAGTCGTGTACGTCACGGCGGTGATGCTCGCGTGGGGCGTGTGGCGGGTTGA
>JARRLJ010000247.1:0-5807 GCA_037387025.1 Gemmatimonadales bacterium | reverse complement strand
TTCTATTGCTCAAGACGCTGGAGCACTCCGGTGGTGTCGCCGCAATACGCAGCAGCTTCCACGGTATCAGCGATGATCGGAGGGTACAGATCGTGATAGTGGCGTGGTTGTTCGGATCCTTCATCGAAGGAGCAGCAGGATTTGGCACGCCCGCCGCTGTGGCAGCACCTTTGATGGTGGCGCTCGGATTCCCGGTAACCGCCGCAGTCATGCTGGGAATGATGATCCAGAGCACTGCGGTGACTTTCGGGGCCGCCGGTACCCCAATTCTGATCGGCGCCCATGACGGCCTGTCCAGCCCCGAGGTGCTTTCCCACCTCAATGCTGCTGGACTCACTCTCGAACAGTACATAAGGATCATCACCAAGTACGCTGTCAGCTTTCACGCAGTTGCGGGAACCCTCATGCCCACGCTGATGGTGATGATGATGACCCGGTTCTACGGTCGGAATAGGTCGTGGACAGAAGGTCTGTCGATTGTCCCCTTCACGATTTTCGGTGGGCTGGCGTTTACAGTACCATACATGCTCACGGGGATCGTCCTGGGACCCGAGTTTCCTACCTTGTTAGGGTCGGCTGTGGGACTTGCCGTCGTGATCTTCGCGGCGCGGCGAGGGTTCCTCCTGCCTCGAGACAGGTGGGACTTCGCGGAACCTACCACTTGGCCGGCTGACTGGAGCAGCAACTCCTCCGAGACCCCAGTTGAATCGACAGTCGATCGGCCTATTCGCACCAGCGTAGCCTGGGCCCCGTATGGCATACTAGCCACCTTGCTCGTATTGAGCCGCCTGCGGCAATTGCCCCTCGGCGATTATCTGCGGACGTTCAGCATCAATTGGCCCGACATTCTCTCGACCGGTGTAGGCGCAACCACTACTCCTTTCTACCTGCCGGGAACCATGCTGCTAGCAGCCGCTTCCGCTGCCTGGCTAATGCATCGAATGAACGGTCGGCAGATCGTTGCTGCCGTCCACGACTCAACACGTGTTCTCCTCGGAGCCGGCTTCGTCCTCCTGTTCACGGTGCCGATGGTGAGGGTCTACATAAACTCGGGCGTCAATTCATACGCCGTGGCAGGCGGTGGCAGTCTGCCTTCGATGCCCATCGCACTGGCGACGTGGGTAGCTGAGAACGTTGGTGGCGTTTGGCCCCTCTTTGCACCCGCCATTGGAGCACTCGGTGCTTTCATCGCCGGCAGCAACACGGTGAGCAACCTTATGTTCAGTCTCTTTCAATACGGCGTTGCGACAGAGCTGGCGATCAGCGTGGCAGCTGTGGTGGCCCTCCAGGCCGTAGGAGCCGCTGCCGGCAACATGATTGCCATTCATAACGTCGTAGCCGCATCCGCCACGGTTGGCCTGCTGGGCCAGGAGGGGCCAATCCTCCGCAAGACCATATTGCCGACGCTCTACTACCTCACCGTGGTGGGCCTGCTGGGCCTATTCGTGGTTTACCTGCTTGGGCTGGGTGATCCGCTACTCGGCGTCCAGTAGCCGTCCCATCCTCTTCGGTTCTGAAACTGCTTTGTTCATGACTCCTACTATTGTAAGGTGCTATAATACAATCACTTATGATATTGCTCAGACAAAACGGTCCGACCTGGTCATAAGACCTAGGGCGGAGGGTTCGAGGTAAGGGCCGAGCTGACCTCCTCGTTCGTGCCCGTTTGGTGTCGTCTTGTATTAGTGGTTTCCCGAGATTCCGGACGGCGAGCCGACCGGCTACGTTGTTGTACCACAACCGAGCGACCGTGGCGGAACTGGCAGACGCGCAGGATTTAGGATCCTGTGTCGAAAGACGTGAGGGTTCGAGTCCCTCCGGTCGCATTATCAGCACCACCTCGAGGTCATACTCCGCCGAGTTTTCAGTAGTAGGCGCTCCTAGGGAGATCCCGAGTTAGATTCTGTAGGTTATTTCCAAAATGGTTAGAGAATGCCTGGAATAGTCGTTACTAGGAGCAGTGAGGAACCTGGGGTCAAGAACCTCAAAGTCGAGGTCCCGGTCGAGCTGGTCGACACGGCCGAAAAGAAGGCCGCATCGTACTACGCCAAGCGAGTCAAGCTACCCGGTTTCCGCAAGGGGAAGGTCCCGCTGCCGGTAATTCGCAAGAAGTTCTCCGACGCCATTCGCGAGAACGTGATAAGGGAGCTAGTCGAGGAGAGCTGGAAGACGGCCTTGGATCAGGAGGACCTGCAACCGATCGCCGACCCGCAGATCAGGGATCTCAAGTTCGAGGCCGGCGTGCCGATCACATTTGAGATGTCTGTTGCGGTCAAGCCAGAATTGGAACTCGGCCGTATCGGCGGGTTCAAGATCAAGCGCAAGATCCCCAAAGTCACAGACGCCATGGTCGAGTCACAACTCGAAGATCTGCGCCGGCAGCGTGCTCCCTGGGTCCCCGTAGAGGGAGCGAGACCGACCCCTGGACAGCTTGTCTCGGTCACCATAACTCCACTGGAACAGGGTGAAGCTTCTGAGGGCAAGCAGTACCAGATAGTGCTAGGCGAGGGACAGGCCTTGCCCGACATCGAGGAACGGATCATGCAGATGCTGCCGAATGAGGCCGTGGATGCTGCGGTGCGGTTCCCCGATGAGATCAGCGACGAGTTTGCCCGGGAAGTGGGCGATTTCGATTCGGCCCAGGCTCTCACCGCCGCAGTTCGTGAGGATCTGGAAGCCGACGCACGACGGGAAGGAGACGCCGAGGCTCGGCGTCAGTTACTGGAAGAGATCGAGGCGGCTAACAGCGTCGAAGCCCCACGGCCACTGGTGCAGCGCGTAATGAGTGCATTTGCCGAGGCATATAAGGTACCAGATGAACGGCTCGAGAAGTTTGCCGCCGAGTTTTCCCCCGTTGCGGAGCGTCAGGTCAGGCGCGATCTGATAATCGATCACGTCGCTGAGAAGGAGAGCCTCAAGGCGACCGAAGAGGATGTAGATTTCCGGATCGAGGAGATTGCCAAGCGACAGAACACCGACCCGTCCAAGGTCTATTCGTCTTTACAGAAAGCGAAGCGCCTGAACGAACTGGAGCGGAGCATTACAGAGGAAAAGGTGTTCAATTATCTGATGGAGCAGTCCACCATCGTGGATGAAACCAGCTAACCGCCAGAGACAGATGCCGACTATCTATCCCCCTTATGTGATTGAGCGCTCCACGCGAGGCGAGCGCAGCTACGATATCTTCTCCCGACTGCTGATGGACCGGATTGTGTTCTTGGGAACGCCGATCGACGACGATGTCTCCAACGTCATCATCGCTCAGCTGCTCTTCCTCGAAGCGGACAATCCGGAGCGGGACATCTATCTGTATATCAACTCCCCTGGCGGAGTGATTTCTGCCGCCCTCGCCATCTATGACACGATGCAGCATATCCAAGCGCCGGTTAACACGATCTGCATGGGGATGGCCGCTTCAGCCGGCTCATTCCTACTGGTAGCTGGCGCGGAAGGAAAGAGAGCGGCCTTGCCAAATGCCCGGATCATGATGCATCAGCCGTCTGGTGGTGCCCAGGGCACGGCGGCCGATATCGAGATCATAGCCAAAGAGATCCTTTACGCTCGGCAAAAGCTCAACGAGTTGTACACCAAACACACCGGCCAGCCACTGGAGAAAATCGAACGTGACATGGACCGCGACACGTTCATGTCGGCTGCGGAAGCGAAGGAGTACGGAATCATTGACAAGGTCATTCAGCATCGTGCCGAATTGGAGGACCAGAAGCCGTCTTGACGTCGCGACTGCCTGGACACATACTAAGCCCGAACGGGATTAGATAGACGAATGCCCCAAGACAAACACCTCCGTTGCTCGTTCTGCGGCAAGTCCAAGGACGCCGTCCGAAAGTTCATATCCGGTCCATCGGTGTACATCTGCAATGAGTGCATTGCACTCTGCAATGAAATCCTGGCCGAGGATGAAGAACGAGAAGTCGCGGAGGCGATCACCCAGGTTCCCACTCCCGCTGAGATCAAAGAGGTATTGGATCAATACGTCATCGGTCAGGAGAGAGCTAAGAAGACACTGTCAGTCGCGGTCTACAGTCACTATAAACGCATCAACTCTCAGTCCATCCGGGCCAGTGACGTCGAGTTAGAGAAGTCAAACATCCTCTTGCTGGGTCCCACTGGTGTGGGTAAGACGCTCCTGGCCGAAACGTTAGCACGCATGCTCGATGTGCCGTTCACGATCGCTGACGCCACTACCCTGACCGAAGCAGGATACGTCGGTGAGGACGTGGAGAATATTCTCGTTCGCTTGCTGCAGGCGGGAGATTTCAACGTAAGTGAGTGCGAACATGGGATCGTGTACATTGACGAGTTAGACAAGATTGCCCGGAAGAGCGAAAACCCGAGCATTACCCGTGACGTATCGGGTGAAGGCGTACAGCAAGCACTCTTGAAGATCCTGGAAGGCACTGTCGCATCGGTGCCGCCACAGGGCGGCCGCAAACATCCCCAGCAGGAATACATCCAGATCGATACTCGCAACATCCTCTTTATCTGCGGCGGTGCGTTCGATGCGCTTGAAAAGATCATCGAGGCAAGAACCGGACGGCGCCGGATCGGTTTCAGCAAGGAGGAACTTGAGGCCGGGAAGGCTGAACAACTTGAACGGAATCCGTTCTACGATGTAGAACCCGATGATCTCCTGCGGTACGGATTGATCCCCGAACTGGTTGGCAGGCTGCCGGTGACGGTATCGTTGGATTCGCTTGACGAGGAAGCGCTCGTCAGAATCCTCCTAGAACCGAAGAACGCGCTCTCGAAGCAGTATAAGAAACTGTTTGAGCTGGAGGATGTAGGCCTGACTTTCGATCCTGAATCACTCAGAGCGGTGGCACAGCGGGCTTTGAAGAGGGGCACTGGAGCGCGTGGTTTGAGAGCGATCCTCGAAGAGATGATGACCGACATCATGTTCGAACTGCCCAGCCGCGACGATGTACGTGAGGTAGTGATAACGAAAGAATGTGTCACCGACAATCGACCTCCCCTACTAGTGACGCAGCAGACGCGAGCGAAGAAAGAGGCCTGACCTCCGTAACTTTCGTTGGCAGCTACCCAGCTGCCGATTTCGCCATCCAACCAGCGTTGCCGGAAGTAGCGTTCCTTGGCCGGTCTAACGTGGGAAAATCCTCGTTGATCAACAACCTGATCGGTAGGCGATCGCTCGCACGTACGAGCAAGATACCGGGCAAGACACGCGCCTGTAACGTGTACAACGTCGATGGAAGGCTCTATCTGGTTGACCTTCCCGGATACGGCTACGCTAGAACAGCGAAGTCCGTAAGACGCGGTTTGTCCAGGCTGATCACCGACTATCTTTCAACTAGGCAACATTTGGCTGGAGTAGTGTGGTTGCTGGACATTCGGCGCGAGCCGTCAGCCGAAGACCTCCAAATGGCGAACCTTTTGACCGAACGTGGTGTTCCAGTGTTGGTAGCCGTAACCAAGGCGGACAAACTGGGCCGAGGCCGTCGGAATGAGCGCGTTGCATCGATTCTCTCGGCTGTCAATGTTCCACCAGACCAGTGTGTTGTCACCAGTGCTCACACACGGGAAGGCTCCCGTGAACTCCGTGAGTCAATCATCGCCCTGGTCGAGAAACCATAGCGGCGATGATCAGCCGTGATGCAGTGAGTCGTGGCAGACGATGAAACGAGTCGATCGTCACAGCCTCGCACGCGCGTGTCGCATCTCGGCGCTGCTGGCATTGCCGGCCCACGGGCAGGATACGAGCGCAGCTCCACAACCGGCCGGCGACCTGCCACCGGTCGGCTACGGGACCCATGGCCATGAGGACCACA
>JARRLJ010000246.1:0-4299 GCA_037387025.1 Gemmatimonadales bacterium | reverse complement strand
ACGAGCTTCGGCCGCTCCATCTGGTCGAGCACGCTCAGCTGCAGTTCCGGATCGATGTTGCCCAGGAAGACGTATTCCGAGTTGCGGAATTGCTCTGGAATGCACGGTTTGAAGTCGGCAAACACTCCCAGCCTGGTCTCGAGCGTCTCTCTGTCCTGGAGGTCATACGAGTATTTGCCTTTCCAACGGAAGCTCTCCCCCTCCCTTCGCTCAACCCCGCTCAAGTCCGCTCCGGACTCCTCGAGTTGCTCGAGCGACTGAAACGGGAAATCGCTTCCGACGACGCCCACGACCCTAACGGGGTGCAACAGACAGGCCGCACAGCTGAAAAAGGTCGCCGACCCGCCCAGGGCGTCTGTATTTGAACCGAACGGGGTTTCCACCGAATCGAGTGCGATGCTACCCACTATGAGCAGTGACACTATTACATCCGTTCTGGGGCTGTGACCCCCAATAGATTCAGTCCATTGGCAAGCACGATCTGAACGGCTCGCACCAGGACCAAGCGGGCGCGTTCGAGCTCTCCGCCCGATCCAATCACTCGATGCCTGTGGTACCAGCCGTTTGCCAATCGAGCGAGCTCTTCCAAATAGAATGCGATGCGATGCGGTTCCAGCGCTTCCGCCGCGCGACCGACGGTCTTGGGGAATTCGGCAAGGTGCTTTACAATCGCCTGCTCATCGTCTTCCGCCAGCAGCGACAGATCGACGCCGTCCGCCGTGATATCTCCAGCTTTCAACTGAGCAGTGCGCAGGATCCCTGCCATACGTGTGTGCGCGTACTGCACATAGTAAACAGGGTTTTCGTCCGACTGGCGCGTTGCGAGATCGATGTCGAACACGAACTGCGAGTCACCCCTTCGCATGAGGAAGAAATAGCGTGCTGCATCCACTCCGGTCTCTTCAAAGAGATCCCGTAGGGCGACGAATGTGCCGGACCGCTTGGAGAACCGGACTTCCTCACCGTGCCGCATGACCCGAACCAACTGGACCAGGACCGCCTTGAAGAAACCTTCTTGCATGCCCAAAGCCTTGAGACCGGCCGTCATCCGATCCACGTAGCCATGGTGATCGGCTCCCCACACGTCGATCGCTAAGTCAAAACCGCGTTCGGCTTTGTCACGGTGATACGCCAGGTCTGGCAAGAAGTAGGTGAACGAACCATCCTGCTTCCTGAGCACTCTGTCCTTTTCATCGCCGTAGTCGGCAGTGCCGAGCCAAAGGGCGCCGTCTTTCTCATACGTGAGATTGCGATCGGCCAAGTCATCCAGCAGGGCATCCACCAGTTTGTTGGTGTAGAGGCCGGTCTCGCTGTATGTCACATCGAACCGGACGCCGAAGTCTCGCAACGTGTCGTCCTGCTCTTCGCGCTGGCGCGCGATCACAATCGAACGACAGCGCTTCACTGCCTCCGATTGCGGAAGGGCTGAAAACTCCCGCCCTTCTTCATCCAAGATCTGCTGTGCCAGTTCCCGCAGGTACTCACCGTGGTAGCCGCCCTCAGGGATCTCCACATCGTTTCCGGCTGCCTGCTGTACCCGGGCCCACAGTGACTCGGCGACCCGTTCTATTTGCACTCCGGCATCGTTCACATAGAACTCTCGAGTCACTTCGTGTCCCACGGCTGACAGCAACGATGCAATCGCGTCGCCCAACGCAGCGCCCCTTCCATGGCCAACATGCAGTGGCCCGGTCGGATTGGCCGAAACGAATTCGACGTTTACTCTCCGGCCCGCTCCGCGGTCAGAGTGGCCGAACTGCTCTCTTTCGCCAAGGACTGTCTGCACCACATTCGCCAGAACAGCTTCGTCCAACCAAAAATTTATGAAACCGGGTCCAGCAACCTCGGCGCGCGCAACACCGGACGTGGCGATGTCCACTCGGGATACGACGTCTTCAGCCAGCTCTCGTGGCTTCCGGTTCAGTTCCTTGGCGAGCTGGAGCGCCAAGTTTGTGGCAAGGTCTCCGTGGGAGGGATCGCGCGGACGCTCCAGGGTGACTTCTGTGTCATGTGCACCGAGTGCCGCAGCAACCCGCTGCAGTTCCGCGCGGAGCCGGTCGGCCCCCGTAGTCAGGAGTCTTCTCCTGTCTTCGGCTTGTCCTTTTTCTTGTCGGACTTTTCCTTGACGTCGGGCTTGGGCGATTCGGAGTCTTTCTTCTCACCCGACCGCTTGTAATCGGTGATATAGAACCCAGATCCCTTGAACACCAAACCCGCCCCACCCGATATCTGCCGCTCGCCGGGCGTGCCGCACTTCGGACATTCCACACGATTGTCATCGCTGATCTTCTGCAGCTTTTCGTAGTCGTGTCCACACTCAGGACAGACGTAGTGGTATGTCGGCATCCGCTAAGACCTTGAGTGGCAATCGAATAGCGAACCTAGTCGCCCCCATTGAGGGGGTCAACCCAGTCCTTTGAAGGTACCCCAGACCTCGCGCAGTGCGTCACTGATCTCACCGACCGTGGCTCGTGCGCGAACCGCATCGATGATACGAGGCATCAGCCCCTCACTACCTTGTGCGGCTCGAGATAGTGCTTCCAGCGATTCTGCCAGCCGTTGATTCTCGCGCGACGCGCGTGCCTCACGGACACGGTCTACCTGAACCGACGCGAGCCCCGAAAAGTCGGGTGCGGACACGACAGTCGGCTCGTCTTCCTCGACGAACCGATTCACACCAACCACGATGCGGTCTCCCGACTCCACGGCCCTTTGATGGGAGTAGGCCGACCGCGCGATAGCATTTTGGAAGAAGCCGCTCTCTATTGCGAGTGCTGCACCACCCAGTTCGGCCACCTCCTCGAGCAGCTTCTGCACCTCCTTTTCAATGGTGTCGGTGAGGGACTCGACATAGAATGCGCCACCCAATGGATCTGCCGTCTGGGCCGCTCCCGATTCATGCGCCAACAACTGCTGTGTTCGCAGCGCCAGCCGCGCAGCCTCCGCAGACGGAAGAGCCAGAGCCTCGTCATAGCCGTTGGTGTGCAATGATTGCGTACCTCCCAAGACAGCAGCCAAGGCCTGTATGGCCACTCGCACGACGTTGTTCATCGGTTGTTGTGCCGTGAGCGTAGAACCACCGGTTTGCGTGTGAAACCGCAACCGGCAACTCTTGTCGTTGCCGCCATAACGGTCTCGGACGATCTTGGCCCACAATCTTCGCGCTGCCCGGAACTTCGCTACCTCTTCGAATAGATCATTGTGTGCCGCAAAGAAGAACGACAGGTTGGGCGCGAACTCGTCCACGTCGACCCCAACGGAAACTACGCGATCCACGTACTCGATACCGTCGGCGAAAGTAAAAGCGATTTCCTGAACGGCTGTCGCACCGGCCTCGCGCATGTGGTAGCCGCTGATCGAGATTGGATTGAAGTTCATCCCCTCGTTTGACGTGAATTGGATGATGTCAGTGATGAGTCGCAACGAAGGCTGGATTGGGTAGATATAGGTGCCACGCGCTATGTATTCCTTGAGCACATCGTTCTGAATCGTACCCCTGAGCGCCGTCCTCTCAACTCCCTGTTCTTCCGCCACCACCATGTACATCGCGAGGAGTATTCCGGCGGTCGCATTGATCGTCATCGATGTGGACACCTTGTCCAGGGGGATCCCATCGAACAGGCGGGCGAGATCGTCCACTGTGTCGATTGCCACCCCCGCTCTCCCAACCTCACCGTCGGCGACCTGGGCATCGGAATCGTATCCCATCTGCGTCGGAAGGTCGAACGCAACAGACAATCCGGTCTGGCCTGCGGCGAGTAGTTGACGGAATCGTTCGTTGGTCTCCTCAGCAGTGCCGAAGCCGGCATACTGACGCATCGTCCAGAGACGACCCCGATACATCGAGGGATGGATGCCTCTCGTGAATGGATACTGCCCAGGCATCTCACTGGACACCGAGCCTCCCCTGGGTCCATAAACGGCATCGACAGGAATGCCCGACGGTGAGGACCGTCCGGTGGTCACGTCCCGTCCACCTCCGCGACCGTCCGCTCCACGAAGGCAACGTCGTCCCTGCTACCAATTAGTAGCGGAGTGCGTTGGTGCAGGTCGGTGGGTACGATGTCGAGAATGGGTTGTCTTCCGTCTGTGGCTGCACCCCCTGCCTGCTCAGCAATCATCGCCAACGGGGCAGCCTCATACAGCAGCCGTAGCTTGCCGTGGGGCGTTCTCGCGTCAGCGGGATACATGAACACGCCACCCAAGAGCAGGTTACGGTGAAAATCTGCGACCAACGATCCGATGTAGCGGGCGTTCTTGCGATTGTCCGGGCCGTCGGCACCCTTGAAGGTGCTCACC
>JARRLJ010000245.1:0-4299 GCA_037387025.1 Gemmatimonadales bacterium | reverse complement strand
TGGTACGCGCGATATTCACTGGGTGGAATCAAGAGTCCTCGACGATCTCAGAGCGGAAGCGTTCAGGTGAACAGTGCAGGCGTGACGCTCTCCGACCGCCGAGATCATGTTTGCAATCGAGGGGGAATACGGGTGGCCGAAAACGCCGTGAGATGTAGCGGGGGGATGAGGTGAACGAATGAGTGTGCGTGGGAAGCTGTTCGCAGTCATCACCGTGCTTGCAGTGTCAGTGCCGGCATGTTCTGGTGCGCAAGACAGTGCTCCTCTCGAACGAGCAGGCGATAGGGCACTGCTCGCTGAGCTGATCCAGCGAATCCGTGACGGCGAGTTCACAGACATCCACAGCGTGCTGGTCCTGGTGAACGACACGTTGGCCGTCGAGGAGTACTTCGACGGGCACGATGCCGCGACGCCGCACCAGCTCCGGTCGGCGACCAAGGCCATCGGATCGATCCTCGTCGGTATCGCGATCGACAAGGGGTTCCTCTCGTCCGAGGACGACTCGATCTACCGATACTTCGAACAGGAGTACCGTCCCGCATATGGCTGGACGGCCGCAGCAAGCGCGATCCGGATTCGTGACCTGCTCAGCATGACGTCCGGATACGACTGCGACGATCTTGCGACTCCCGCGTTCGCTTGCGAAGACGCCATGTACGAGACGGACGACTGGGTGCAGTACGCGCTCGACTTGCCGATTGTGCACGCGCGGGGCGAGCACTGGGCGTACAACAGCCCGAGTCTGATCCTCGTGGGTCAAGCGATTGCCACGACCTCCGGCACGTCGCTGGCGGCCTTTGCCGAGCAGCACCTGTTCGCGCCGCTTGGCATCACGACGCTCGAGTGGGCGACCTCGCCGGGCGGCCATGCGTGGGTGGGTGGCGGAGCGCGGGCCACAGCACGGGACATGCTGAAGATCGGCCAACTCATGCTGCACCGCGGTGTTTGGGGTGACAGGCGTCTCCTCTCGGAGCGATGGGTGGAGGTGAGCACGCGTCCGCAAGCCGAGTATCACGCCGGTGTGGAGTACGGCTACATCTGGCAGATCGGCGCGTTCTTCCTGGCTGGGGAGCTGGTTCCCGCTTACTGGGCGTCCGGCAACGGAGGGCAGTACATCGTGATCTTCCCCGATCACGACATGGTGGCGGTATTCACGGGCGGCAACTACGACAGTCCGCTGGCAAATCAGCCGTTCGAGATGATCGACGATTACATACTTCCGGCGCTCCTGGGCGCGACCGCGCCGCCAACGGCGACGCTCTCCAACGGGGAGTTGGAACGAGTGGTCGGGGTGTACCATCTCGATTTCGCGCCTGAGGCCACGTGTACGGTCGATCTAGATGACGCAGGTGTCAGCGTGATGACGCCGGACGGGGAACGGGTGGAGCTGCGAGCGCACTCACCCATTTGGTTCAGCGGTGATTCGCAGTACGGCACGATCAACCTCGTGTTCGAGCAGGACCAGGTGGGTCGGGCCAGCATGCTCACGGTGTACGGTCATGGATCGCGTTTCGTGTTCGAGAGGATGGACGAGAGGTGAAGGAATGAAACGCTCGTAACGGTGCCCGCGTGATACACCGTGCTGATGGCGGTTTCCGGTGCCGGCAAGGCAGAACATATAGTTCAGGCGGTGTGGCAGTTCATTCTCGATGGAGTCCGCGGTGGGAATCGTTTGGCTTGATCAGGTGACGGGGGCGGATGCGGCGAAAGTGGGAGGTAAGGCCGCCAACCTGGGGGAACTCATCCGGATTGGCATGCCGGTGCCTCCCGGGTTCGTTGTCGACACCTCGAGCTACGTGCAGCATGCCCGTCGTAGCGGCCTGCGAGCAGCCGTTGAGCCGATGATCCAGGAGCACGACTGGGTGGCCGTCGAGAGGACTGTCGTCAGGTTGCTGTGCTCGCACCCGCTGCCCAATCCACTGCGACTGGAGTTATCGGATGCTGTGCGCCGACTCGGGGCCCCGACGCTTGTGGCACGTTCGTCCGCCACATCGGAAGATCTTGACGAGGCGTCGTTTGCTGGCCAATACCGGACCCTCTTGAACCTCAACGGTGAGATAGATCTGCAGCAGGCGATCGAGCAGTGCTGGGCATCTCTGTGGTGTCAGAGGGCGATGGAATACCGCGACCAAAGATCCATTGATCACTTCTCGAACAGGATGGCCGTAATCATCCAGTCAATGGTCGCAGCCGATGTCTCGGGTGTCGTGTTTACGGTGGATCCAGTAGCGCAACGCTCCGATCGCCTGATGATCGAGGTCATAGCGGGACCGGGTGAGGCCTTGGTCTCGGGTACCGAGAGTGGTCTTGTCTGCCGTGTGGACCGAGCGAGCTTGGAGGTTGTTGACAAGGAAGGAGAAGGACATGCGCCACGACTGATCCTCGAGGACCTGTGCAGCGTGGCTCTCGAGGTCGAGAGTCACTTCGGCTGCCCGCAGGACATCGAATTCGTTGCGCGACGTGGGAAGATTTCGCTCCTGCAGTCACGTCCGATCACCACTCTCGGTGAAGCGTTTCCGGAGCCGCTCGAACCACTGGGAAAGCCGAAATTGTGCGACCGGCTCATGAGGCCCTTGGTGATGGAACGATACGCGATTGCCCCGCGACCGTTGGACAATCTCATATACACAGACCTCGTTGGAGCGGCAATCGCGGGCCTGAGACGTAGCGGCGTCGTCGTCACCGAAGCGGCCGAGGTAGCGTTCCGTGCCGAGGTCTGGCGACAGGCATACCGATTTCCGCCCCACCGCTTGACATGGCGATTCCTGTTCTCAGGGTGGCAGCTGATCAGCCTACTGAGGACCGACTGGCTCCGATGGTGGGACGGCGGCCCTGGTCCCATGTTGCGTGGCGCGACGGCGCCAGTCGATCTCTCTGTGCACAAGGATGCAGAACTGTTCGAGAGGGCGGAGGCCATCCTCGCCGCCTGGCGGGAGCCGCTAACCGAGCGAATGTATGCCGCCAGCGCATACCGGGCTGAATGGGGAGTGAAGTTGCTCACGACGATGGCGGTGGGGCGTCGCAAGAGGGATGGTGTCTTTGCCCGACTCATGGGCGGTCTGACGCATCCTACCCTCGAGACGAACGCCGAGTTGTGGCAGCTTTCACGCCGGGCACGGCAAACACCGTCGGTCCGCAGCGCTGTGCGAGATCTCGACCCGAAACAGCTGGAGTCCACGCGGGAAGGTAGGCAGTTCCTCCGTGCCTTTGGTGACTTCCTCGATGCATATGGTCACCGCGAGAGTACGTGCTGGTACCTGTCCACGCCCACCTGGCGATGCGACCCCATGCAGGTGTGGCGGCTTCTCCGGAGCATCTCGGAGGTCGATGAGCCCAGAACGAATTCTGAGCAAGCCGATAAGGACTATCAGCGGGCACGCGATCTCGTCGAGCGACGATTGCGCTTCATCCCTGGTTTGCGATCCTACTTCCGCTGGCTGCTGCATGCCGTACGGGACCTGACTGTTTTTCGTGAACGGAGCCACTTTGATCTGACCCGGGTGTTGGCGGCGCTCCAGGAGATAGCGACGGAGTGGGGTCGGCGACTGGTCGAGCGTGGTGTTCTCAACGTCGCTGACGACGTCTTCTATCTCACGTACCACGAAGTCAGGGATTGGCTGCTCAGTGACCCACCTGAGACGAATGTTATCCGCAAGTTACTCGCCCAGCGTCGCGCGACCTACCAACTCGCCAACACAAGGTGGCAGTCGCAGCGACACGATGGCGGGCATCGCGGCGCGGTACTCAAAGGCATCGCCACGAGCGTGGGAGTGGTGACGGGGAAAGCACGAATCATCCGCGGCGAACACCAATTCGAGCGCCTCCGACCGGGTGAGATCTTGGTGTGTCCATACACGACGCCCGCCTGGACGCCGCTCTTCACGTCAGCTGCGGCGGTGGTGACCGAGACCGGTGGTGCTGCATCCCACGCGTCAATTGTAGCGCGCGAGTATGGGATTCCAGCTGTGATGGGTGTTCGCGGGGCCATGCGCGTTCTTGACGATTGAACTTAGATTCTTGTGTACGGTGATCGATGAATCGTGCGTCCGATTCGCAAGCGGTGACTCTTGGGGTGGGAGCGAAGTTCACGAAACTGCATTGGGCGCAATGGTGCGATGTATCCGTCCATGGAACAGTGCCCTCCTTGCCGTGCTGCTAGCCGCATGTGGGCCGCAGACGCGGTGATGTGGCGCCGCTGGGAAGGCATCCAAGTCGTTTCATAATGCTCCACATGGCTGGCCCGGTACCGAATCGGGACAGGATCGTTACCATCCCATCAGGCGAATCGCCACGCGGCGC
>JARRLJ010000244.1:0-4301 GCA_037387025.1 Gemmatimonadales bacterium | reverse complement strand
ACATCGAATCCGATCGGGACGCACAGGACGGCGGGAACGCTGGGGAGGTTGTCGATTGGATACCATGCGATGCGCTCCTTTCAGCGCTGTGAGCCACGCTTGGTGGAGGCCTTGTTGGTCTTCGGGGCATTCCGGTTGGTCGCCTTGGTCGACCTCTGGTTGAGCTTCTTGGACTCCTTGAGACGCCAGCTCGGTCCGTCTATGTTGATCACCACCGAGTGGTGCACCATGCGGTCGACGATGGCTGTAGTGACGACGGGATCTCCGAGGTAGTGGCCAAGCTGCTCGAAATCAATATTGGTAGTCAGCACGGTCGAGAGCTTGGTGTACCTCCCGTCGATTACCTTGAAGAAGAGGGCGGCGTTTCTAGCGTCCTCGCGCTCGAGACGGTCGAAACCGAGCTCGTCGACCACGAGCAGATCGGGCCCCAAGTAGCGCTTGAGCTTGCGGTCTAGGGAATCGTCGGCAAGCGCCGCAAAGAGGTCCTTGAGCATATCCGCGGCTGTTGTGTAGCGAACTCGGTAGCCCTGCTTGCAACCTTCCATCGCGAGCGCCTTGGCTATGTGGCTCTTGCCAGTTCCACTGTTGCCCGCCAGGATCACCCCCTGCCGGCGGGGTACGAATTGCATCATCGCTAGTTCCAGAACGAGATTTCGGTCGAGCCCCGGCTGGAAGTCGAAGTCGAAATCAGCGAAGGTCTTGCGCTCAGGCAGCTTGGAGTCAACTATCCTGCGCTCTATCCTGCGCTCGCGCTGATGCCGTACTTGGGCATCCAACAGGCCGAGCAGCATCTGGGTCCCCGAGGACTGGCCCGCGTTAAGACGTTCGATCTCTTTGTCTAGTAGCTCAGAGATTTTCGCTAGCCTCAGTTCCTTCAGGCAGTTGAGGATCTTCTGGATCTGCTCGGTGTCGTGCATCGGTCGAGGCTTGTTTTTCGGCATCGCACATCTCCTGCGAAGTTGACGGCCATGAGTGCGGGTCTCGCAGCAAAACCTGGTATTCAGAGAGCCTGCGTTGTTCGACACGCGGCAAGGCTCCGCGCAGCTGCTCGCCACTCTTGCGATGAATGCACTGCTCCAAAGTTCGGGGACGAAACCGGGCTTTGAGTATGCGCTCAACCGCCATGCAATCGTAGGCGTGGTAGCGCATCGCGTGAAGCAGAGCTCGATGGATATCGTCGACGTTATAAGTATCCTTCAACAACAGAATGTATCTGGCGTGGTATCCACTGTTGCGCGGGAAGCTCTTTTGAAGCCCCTTGAGGAAGTCCTCGGTGGCTTCTCCCAGCGCGATGAATGTCTGTCGGACCGGCGCGAGGCCATAGCGTACCTTCTTGGCGTGTGCGCGGTGCTGGACCGACTCGATGACCTGGTGAGAGGAGTCCGGCCGACGCTCGTGCATTGCGATCTTGCGGATATCCGGCCCGTAGACGATAACCTCTGCCTCAGTCGCCCTTACCGTTAGGATTTCGCCAACGTGTTCATAGGGAACCGAGTACCTGTTGGTCTCCCACTCGATGAAGCCGTCCATGGAGCAGACCCTGAAGCCCACCTCCGACGTGTCGTAGGGGTGAAGTGGCAGCGGCTGCAGTGCAAGCGATTCCGCGGCCAAGAAGCGCTCCAGAGGAGGCTGCCGCGTCGTGTCGTGTACGTGGGTGTCCGAGCGATTCACCATCCACCAGCGGGCTGTTCGCCGAAGGTCGTCGAGATCAACAAAGGTTCGCCCGTTGAGGAGATTGCCTTCGACGTATTGGAAAGGAGCTTCCACTTTCCCCTTCGTTTGTGCGCGGCCGCGCTGGCACGCCACCGGGCGGCACGCGTCGTGGGTGATGAACTGGAGAAACGATGGATTGTACAGCGGCTGGTTCGCCTCCCAGCGCAACACGACCGTCTTCTCGCTGTCATAGAGGCAGTGCTCGGGCACACCACCAAAGTACTCGAAGGCTGCCTGGTGGCGGCGTATCAGTGTGTAAAAATCACGGTGCTCAACGAAGTCTATGTATTGTCGACGCGAGAATCCGAGAACGTACGAGAAGCACAGCACTTGCAACAAACGGCCACACCGCAGCTTGAGCTTGTACGGGCTCCAGTCCATCTGACCTTGTTGACCGGCCTCAGTTTCGAAGCGTACTGTGGGCTCGCGTTTGGGCTTGGGGCGCAGCCTTCGTACCTTTTCGCGCAGCACCGAGATCCCGCCTTGGTATCCAGCCGCCGCCAGCTCCTCGAAGATACGTTGGGCTGTAATGTTAGGGTACTCGGCGAGCAACTCCTTGATCTTCGGTATGTGGTCATCCAGTTTGCTGGGGCGAGGAGCTCTGGGCTTTCTTGCCAGCCGGTCGTGGCCCTTGTCGCGCTGCTCATGGTGCTTCTTGAGGATTGCGCGCACCGTGTTTCGGCTGACCTTCAGAGCCCTGGCCAGGCCACGAGCAGACCACCCCGTCCGGATCCGGGTGACCACCAGGTTCTCCAACTCCTCTCGGGTGCTGTATGGAGTCATCCAGTCCGCCTCGGCGCTGCGAGCGCCTTGCTGAGCGCCTGCGCCGCTTGCTGTCCCGAGCGCTGCGCCCGACTGAGAGCTGGGGTTAGAACCGCCAGCTCCTCATCGCCAAATCGGCACAGCTCCTGAGTGTCCATCTTCGAGCTCACACGTGTGCACAGGCACGCCATGCGTCCTAGCTCCGAGAGCAGTCGGTTCCCCTCAGAGCTCAGCCGCCGGTCACGAATGACCCCAGGGGCCTGTCCTGCCCGCGCGAGCGCCTCGCGGGGCGCCGATAGAATCTGCTCCCGCTCCTCGGGACTAGCCTGGGTGTAGAGCTTCAACATTGCCGAGACGTCCCGGCTCCCCAACCCCTCCCGCGTGATTACCCCCACAACGCGAATCTGTGTGCCGCGCGGCACACGCGCCAATTCCCGGCTCACAGTCGCACTGACGAGGCCGACACGCAGCTGTGACTGCACCTCGTCCGTCAAACGCTCCACCAAAGACAAGCGGCGACTCACCCAGCTTCGATCTCGGCCAAGAAGCCGACCCGCCTCCTCCTGGGTTAGACCGTCCTCGCGGCATAGTGCGTGCACTACCCATCCCTCTTCCACGTCGCAGACAGCCCGCGTCGCCCAGTTCAGGCACAACACAGCTGCTTTCGCTGCCCGCGCGCCCACGTCGAGCACACGCCCCCGAAGCGTGGGGAGATGACTCAGCTGGCGGGCCGCTCGCAGCCGCTTGAAACCGTCCACAAGTTCGTAGCCACCCTTTCCACCATGGCACAGCACCACCGGCGACATCTGGCCATAGCGTTTTATCGAGTCACGGATCTGCTTCTCCCCGCGTGGGTCGACCAGGCGATAGCCCCCGTACGCCTCCCCGATCTCGTCCAGTGGGAGTTCCAACTCGGCGACCGCATTGGAGCACCGCCCGAGCACAACCGTGCCGTCCTCGGCACCGAGATCGACTTCATCGCACTCGACCATCGTCTCAACCTTCGGCTATTGCAGCTGTCTCACAGGCCCTGAACGGCCGCAGCGCTCGCAGCTGACTGTCGCTGCAAGCATCTTGACCCCCAAACGGGGCTTCTGCCCAGAGGTTGATCTATGACGATTTTCGAATCCCTCGCAGCCAGGACTGGCGTCGGCACGCTTACGTTCGCGATACGCCTTTGACGCAGCAGCCGAACGCAAGCGCCCCTTCTTCTTCAGGTATCTCGTCTGCGCTGCGCGCCTCTGACGCCGCCGTGCCGCTCCCCGACACGCCTCCGAGCAATAGCGCTGACCGCGGTAGCAGCTCCGGCACAGAAAAAAACAGCCTCCGCACTCCCGGCATCGGATCGCCAAAACTTGAACCTGCATATCCCGCCGATGGCCGAGCGAGTTTCTGGACGCCGACACCGATCTATGCGACGACAGGGAAGGCGTTCACGCCCGCGCGAACGTCACCGGGGGTCGGGTGGTTTGCGCTCCCGACCCCACCCCTCAACCTTCACTGACCCTATGGATTGCAGGCAGGGCTGGCCAGTTATTGGCCATCAACGTGGGGGTCAGCCGCGACGAGAGGCGACAATCACACGACAACGCGACCCCCAAACGCGCCCAAGGCCGGAGTGGATCCCATCTGTCCAGTATGTGCGAGCTCGCGGACGCAACGGTCTCGTGGATCACTTCGCCGGCGCTGGTGGATCTCCGTTTCACCGGTGGTAGCATCATGTTCTAAGGCACACCGCCGCGATGTTGGTCCTCCAGGCGACTGGTGATGTCCGCAGAGTCTCCCTCTGGCTTGGTCATGGCAGCATCCAAACGACCGAGGCCTAT
>JARRLJ010000243.1:0-4315 GCA_037387025.1 Gemmatimonadales bacterium | reverse complement strand
CGATCAGGGCGCTCAAGCGCAAAAAGGTGATAGGAACAGCCACGAATACGTTGGTTGCTTTGTTGATGTTCTCGCTGGCCACGCTGTTTGCCGTCCTCACCGTTTCCACTCAAGGTTATCGTGCCTTTACGCGCGAAGATCTCGTAGCGTCGGTCACCACGAAGCGTCTGGCCGACCAGCGCTTTGAGGCGCAAGTACGATTCCCCGACGGGCGTGATACGACGTTTCTCCTCACTGGCGATGAGTTCTACATGGACGCGCACATTCTCAAATGGAAGCCGATCGCCAACATACTCGGTTTCCACACCGACTATGAGCTGGATCGAATATCGGGCAGGTATTTCGACGTATGGGAGGAGCAGACGAAGCCCAGAACGATTTTTGCGCTTTCCGCCTCCAAGCCGATCGATCTGTTTGATCTGCGGCGGCGCCATCCGATCCTCCGCTGGCTAGTGGACGCCGAATATGGGTCGGGGACCTTCATCGCGACCGATGCTGAGACTGAGTTCGATGTGCTGGTTTCGACGAGCGGTTTGATGATAAGAAAGAAGGATCAGCCGAGTTCGCAGCCTTGAGATAGCGAAATGGGGCGCCGAGGGCGCCCCATTGGCCATCGTCCACCGAGTTCACTCCGGCTACGACTTGCGCACGACGATCAAGAACTTGGAGTTCTTCCAGAATTCCCCTGGCGATTCAATCTCTATGAAGGAACCCTTGATCTTGCCGTCATCGAGTTCCTCTGCAGTCAGGAGATCCGTCGGGTGGCGTGAAGCAATCACATACTCGGAAGTTGAGTCCGGCAGCGTAATCCTCGTGATCTGATCCTTGTCGATCGCCGTGAACTCCGCCGGATCGAGTTCACGCGATGGCACCAAGGTTTCTCCGCGCTTGCCGAAGATGAAAAGGAATCTCGCGCCACCCTCCTTGGTGACGACTCCGCGATCGAGCAGCTCCTGCTTTGTTCCCACGGTATAGTAAACGGTGTTCGTCTCGGTCTTCAGAGTGACCAACTCAGTCGAGAGCGTGTCTACTGAAGCGGCCAGCTGCACGTTCTGCGTTTCCAACAGCTCCACACGATCGTTCAAGGCTTCAATTGTTGCGCGCTGGTTCTCCAGCGTCCGCTCGTAGCTGGTAATCGTCTCGGCCAATAGTGATTTCAACGTGTCTGATTCAAGTGCGAGTGCGCGGATGCGTCGCTGGCTCTGCGCCAGCTTCTGCTCACTTTCTGCAACACGGTCGTTGAGGTATTGAATCTTCACCAGAACCGATTTGCGAGATGCTTGTACTGGCGATTCCACCGCTACCTGGAGCCCGGACTCGGCCAGGCTGACATCAGCAAGCTCTGCGTTGACGTCACTGATGAATCTGCCAAGGTCCGCGATTTCGATCAGGAGGTCGTCTTTCTCTGCTGCGGCTGCTTCCAGATCTGCGATGCGCTGTTGAGTTTCTGGTGAGGGTCCACAGCTCGCCATAAACAAGATGAGTAAAGCGGCGAGTGACACGGTGATGCGTGACGCTGTCGGCTGTGTCAGCGACATTTGACATCCTCCATTCTCGGAACATTGGACTTTCGGCGCGGCAGGTTTTGATCCGCTGGGGGCCAGTTACCGGTTCCCGATGGATGGATTATTGAGGTGTGGTACCGTGTCCGAGCGGTGATGCAGGTCACAACTGGGTGGCCCGAACTTTCGGGGCAGCTCCTGCGGTGGCGCCCGACCCTCCGCCGGTCCGCTTGTTGGCAAGTACCGAAATCTCAGATTGCGCCGCCCGTCTGATGCAGTTCCTAACTGGTCATTGAGATGTTACATATCGACTGTATTTCTTCCCACCGGACTTCGATGCATTATCGGTGCGCCGACTGCATAGGAGGTATTTCATAAAATGAAACGCAAGTACTTGATGTTCCTCATGTCTCTAGCGGTATCTCTTGCAGCGTGTTCGCGGGCGAACCCTCTCTTGGACGACTGGGATACGCCGTTTGGTGTACCGCCATTCCATGAGATCGAAAACGAGCACTATCTGCCGGCATTCAGAGCAGCGATGGCCGAACACGATGCAGAGATTGACGCGATAGTACAGGATCCAGAATCGGCCACCTTTGCCAACACGATCGAGGCGCTGGAGAGGAGCGGTAAGGCTCTGAGTAGGGTGTCCAACGTCTTCTTTGCGATTGAGTCGGCCCATTCCGACAGCACAATGAGAGAGGTGGCGCGCACGGTGGCGCCGGAACTGGCGGCCCACGGCGACGACGTCACGCTGAATCGCGATCTCTACGCACGTGTCAAGGCGGTTTACGACCGGCGAGACGACCTGGATCTGAGCCCCGAGCAGCAGAAGTTGCTCGAGGAGACCCACAAGAGGTTCGTGCGCAGTGGTGTAAATCTCGACGACGAGGACCAGGCGCGGCTGCGCGAGATCAACGGCGAGTTGGCGGAATTGTCGCAGACGTTTGGGCAGAACCTGCTGAAAGAGACCAACGACTTCGAGATACACGTAACAGACACGACCGACCTCGGTGAATTGCCCGCCAGTCTCGTTGCGGGAGCGGCACAAGAAGCGCGAGGAAGCGGGCATGAGAGCGGTTGGTCCATTACGTTGCAGCGCCCGAGCCTGAACCCATTTCTGCAGTACTCGCCAAACCGCGAACTGCGACGCCAGGGGTTTGTGGCTTATGCGATGCGGGGCGACAACGACAACGACGCAGACAACAAGGATATTCTGAGCCGGATGGCGGCCCTGCGGGCAGAGCGCGCGCAACTGATGGGTTACAAATCGCACGCTCAGTTCGTGCTTTCCGATAACATGGCGGAAACCCCGGACAGGGTGTACGAGTTCCTCGATCAGATCTGGCGGCCAGCGCTGCGCGTGTCCAAGGAGGAAAGAGACGCATTGCAGCAGATGATGCGTGAGGATGGCGCCGGGGACGATCTAGAGGGCTGGGATTGGCGCTACTACGCTGAGAAGGTGCGCAAGGCTCGCTACGATCTCGACGAGCAGGCATTGCGCCCTTATTTCGAGTTCGCTGCAGTGCGGGACGGTGCTTTTACCGTGGCAAATCACCTGTTTGGCCTAACGTTTACGGAGCTCGAAGACATGCCCAAGTGGCACGAAGACCAGCAGGTGTTCGAGGTCAAGGATGGCGATGGGTCTCATTTGGGCATTCTGTACATGGATTTCTTTGCGCGTGAGAGCAAGAGTGGTGGGGCGTGGATGAACGATCTGAGGGCCCAGTCACGTCTGGATGAGGACGTCAAGCCGATCGTCACGACTAACTTCAATTTCCCGCCGCCGACCGATGACTCTCCATCGCTGCTGTCTTTCGGCGAGTCGGAGACGCTGTTCCACGAGTTCGGCCATGCGATCCACGGCCTGTTGTCGGACGTGACCTACGCGTCCCTCTCGGGAACGAATGTCCCCCGGGATTTCGTGGAATTCCCCTCCCAGGTGATGGAGAACTGGATGGGCGAACCGGAAGTGCTGCGGATGTTCGCCAAGCACTACGAGACCGGTGAGGTACTCCCCGACGAGCTAATCGACAAGATCAGGGCTACGGCAACATTCGACCAAGGCTTCGCAACCGTTGAATACATGGCTGCATCGTATTTGGACATGGCCTGGCATACACTGACGGGTCCAGAGGAGCACGAACCACGTGCGTTCGAGGACGCTGAGATGGCTCGAATTGGCCTAATCGAGGAAATCGTGCCGCGCTATCGTAGCACGTACTTCTCACACATTTTCGCTGGAGGCTATTCGGCCGGTTACTACAGCTACATCTGGGCGGAAGTGCTGGACGCGGACGCGTTCCAGGCGTTCAAGGAGACTAGCCTCTTCGACCGGGAGACCGCCCAAAGGTACCGAGTTCTGTTATCCAGGGGTGGCAGCAGGCCGGGGATGGAACTGTACGAGGAGTTCCGCGGTCGCCCGCCGGAAATCCGGCCGTTGTTGGAAAAGCGAGGACTCACGGGAACTGAATGACGAATGACGAATTACGAATGACGAACAAAGAACAGGGAATGTTGAAGTAAGGCCGGATTAACACCACTTCGAAATTCCCTGTTCGTCATTCGTCATTCGTAATTCGTTAGTTCTTGGTCAGATCTCGTCGGTGTCGTCGCCGTCTCGATCCTTATCCTCGAATGCCTCGATGGACTGTTTGATGTTCTCCTTGATAAGGCTCTCGTTCTCACCACCCTTGTTCCCGGTAGCAGGATCAACAAAGTCGCCGGACCCATCAACGAACCACTTCGAGAGGTCGACTCTGATGGTCACGTTGGTGCTCGACGTGCCGTCGACAACCACTAGCGGGTCGGCC
>JARRLJ010000242.1:0-9021 GCA_037387025.1 Gemmatimonadales bacterium | reverse complement strand
TCCACGGTCCGGTCGGGAGGTGTTCGAACTCAACCCTTCCTCCAATCTTGTCAGACTCGATGCCGACAGGATTGGAGGAAGGGTTGAGTTCGAACACCTCCCGACCGGACCGTGGATCGTGCGCCGCTGGTGGATACGCATGCCTGTTGTGGGAACACGGCAGCGGGGGCTCAGCAACTTCATGAGGGAGAGTTACATCAAGACGATAGAAGAGGACGGCGGTTGGGTAAGCGAGGTACGAACTCTCAATGGCGAAGTGATTGAGCGTGCCGGTGTGGCAACGCTGACGGGGAGTGTGTGGAATCTCAGAACAGCGGCGCCCCTGCCAAGAGCGAGAATAGTACTGGTGGGCACCGGATATGAGACTTACACGGATCAACGAGGGGAATTTCGCTTCGACGACATGCCAGACGGCACATACCGGATCTCCTACGGTGATGAGATCCTGGATGCCCTGGGGTACGTCCCGCCGTTGGTCGAAGTGACTGTCGCATTAGATGAACCACAAGCAGTCACGATGGTGATTCCGTCTGTTCAACAGCTATGGTCCGATCTCTGCCCAAGTAGCGATCCGGGACGCGGTGGCATCATAGCTGGTTTCATTCGCGATTCGGTGTCGATGGATCCGATCGCCGGCGTTCAAGTCTTGGCCTACCGTGAGCGTGGAGCACTTAGCGCTACGGCCGAGACCATTACGAACTGGGCTGGCTACTTCCGGATGTGCGATTTGCCTGGCGGTCAAGCATGGACGCTGGACGTTCGACGTGCCGATGAGTTTGGTGTGACGGTACGATCGACGGAAGTCACGTTGGCAGTCGGCGACATCCTACGCGCCGACGTCGCTATCCCATCTCGTACTCCTTGAGTTTGCGATACAACGTCCGCTCACCGATTCCGAGCTTCTCCGCCGCCCGCCGTCGATTCCCACGGGTTTCCTTCAACGCCGCCACAATCGCCGATTGCTCCACTTCGGCCATGGTCATCCCATCGCGGTACACAACCTCTTCCTCCCTATAATACTCGTCGCCACCGCTGACACCGGTTACCGCCAACGACGGTATCTCCTCGAATTCAGCAGGCTGCGCTCGCCCAACATCGATCACATCGAGCCGTTGTGGCACATCATCGACACGTCGACGCAAGTCTTCAACCTGTAGCTTGAGCTCGACGAGGCTACGAAAGATGAACTCCAGCTCATTGCCTTGTACCTGCCGCGCATGTTGCGGCACGCGCATCGGCAACAGCCGCGTTCCCCCTTCTCTGATATCTTCAGGGATATCACTGGCGCGCACCTCTCTACCGGGAGCCAGGACGAACATCGAGTCAATGAGATTGCGCAGCTGGCGTACGTTTCCGGGCCAATGAGCATTGACCAGGATTTCCATCGCGCCAGGAGACATCTTCGGGAACTTCCGCCCGTGAGTTGCGCTCAGTTCACGAACGAAGTGTCTGATGAGACCCGGTATGTCGCTCTTCCGCTCTCGGAGGGGAGGCAGGTAGATGTGCAGGACGTTCAAGCGATAGTAGAGGTCGTCCCGAAATTCACCCAGTGAAACCATTTCTTTCAATGATCGATTCGTTGCAGCGATGACCCGCACATCCACCTTGATGGACGTAGTGCCACCAACACGAAAAAAAGACCTGCTCTCGAGCACACGCAGGAGTTTGACCTGTGTTGCCACAGGCATCTCGCCAACTTCATCGAGAAACAGAGTGCCCCCGTCCGCCAACTCAAACCGCCCAAGCCGACGCTCTGCTGCTCCAGTGAAAGATCCCTTCTCGTGCCCGAACAACTCAGACTCAAGCAGCGTTTCAGGAAGGGCGGAGCAGTTGACCGCTATGAATGGCCTTTCCCTTCTTGGTGACAGCTGATGGATGGCGTGCGCAACCAGTTCCTTCCCGGTGCCCGATTCTCCCTCGACGAGAACGGTACTGGTGACTGGGGCCATCTGTTCGATCTTCACCAACACCTCGTGAATGGCTGGACTATCACCGAGGATCTTGGTGCGTTCCTGCAGGCGATGCTGTTCGACTAGTTGGCGAACGGTTGCGACGACCTCAGACAAGTCGAGAGGTTTTCGCAGCCACGCTGTGAGTCCAATTTTGCGTGCCAGGACGGCAGGATCAGGAGCGGCAGGTTCAACGAGGCCGATAGTGGGTATTCCGCGATCCCTCGCCAACCTCATCATCAGTTCGGCTGGCTTTTCTCCGAGAGAGCCCGTCAAAAGAATGACGTGTTGTTCACCATCACGCAGCAAATCCACTGGCTCATCCTGGGACGAGACCATGACCGTATCGAAACCGGCATCCTCGAGTGGCGCATTCGAGCGAACGGCGGACTCAAGATCGTCCATCGTGATCAGGACTCTGGCACTCATCCGTGATCCGACGTCTCGTTACGGAGAAGTTGCACGGCATGGCCAATCAACGGCGTCAGCGTGGCTATGGAATCGCGCACACCGCCAGGACTGCCTGGTAGGTTCACTATGAGGGTCCGACCTCTCGTACCCGCGAGGCCACGCGACAATACGCTATACGGGGTCTGTGCCCGACCGTCTGCCCGGATGGCCTCGGCTATGCCCGGAGCTTCACGCTCGACGACTGCTCTTGTGGCTTCCGGCGTGACGTCTCGCGACCCGAAACCAGTGCCACCAGTGGTGAGGATTACGTCAGCCATGTAACCATCACTCCAGCAGGCAAGTGTACTGGCGATGACGTCGCTCTCATCGGGGACGATGTCCCTTGCGCTGAGCTCGTATCCACTTGCCGCTACCCACTCTGCAATGGTTTCTCCCGACACATCGGCCCTCTGACCCTGAGCCCCGGCATCTGACACCGTCAGCACGGCAACACGAATCCGCGTCACGAACCGCTAGGCCTTGTTGTTCCGTATACTCCCGTCCCTGTGGAACGGCATCTCCGTCACCACAGCCTCCACGCGCTTGCCGCGACAATCAATCTCGATCTTGCTGCCCGGCTGCGCAGAATGGGTGGGCAGGTACGTCGTTCCGATCGGCTTCTTCAAGGTAGGGCTGAACCCACCACTCCTCACGATATCGACAACGTGTCCTGCCAGGTATACATCGTATCCGTGTCGTGGAATTGCTCTCTTTGATTCTACCGTGTAGCCAACGAGCTTCCGCGTGGGACCGCCGACGCCTTTTACTTGCTCGAGCACGGTCCTGCCGGTGAACGGCGCTCCCTTGTTGAGCTTGACTATCCAGCCGAGACCGGCCTCATATGGATTAATCGTGTCATCGATATCGTTCCCGTAAAGGGCGTATCCCATCTCGAGTCGCAATGAGTCGCGCGCGCCCAGTCCGATGGGCGCTGCTCGTCCCTGCCCCGCTACAGCATGCCACATCACTTCCGCCGACTTGGGCCTGAAGTACAACTCGAAACCATCCTCGCCGGTGTAACCCGTACGGGAAATGAAACAGTCCACACCCGCCACCTTGCCAGCCTCAAAGTGGTAATAGGCGATCTTGGAGACCTCTGTCTTGGTCAGTGACGCAATCAGGTCTTCGCTCTCTGGACCTTGCACTGCCAATAGTGCCACCTCATCTGATATGTCCTTGAGTCGAACGTTGATCCCGCCTTTGTGACTCAAGACATGCTCCCAGTCCTTCTTTACGTTGGCACCATTGACGACCAGCATGATACGATCATCGAAGCGGTAAACGAGGCAATCGTCGACGAAAGTTCCCTTGTCGGTCAGCAAAGCAGAGTACTGCGCCTGGCCCTCATCCAGCGCAGCAACATCGTTGCAGGTCAAGCGGTTCACGAACGCGTTGCGATCGGGCCCGCTTACTTCGAATTCACCCATATGTGAGACATCGAAGACACCCACGGCGGATCGCACGATTCCATGTTCCTTGCTGATGCCAGTCGGATACTGCACCGGCATCTCAAATCCGGCGAATGGGTCGATCTTACCCCCGTTCGCAACATGAAACTCATAAAACGGAGTGCGCTTCAAGGTCGCTGGTGTCATGACTGTTCCTTTCAACCCATCAACGTGGCAAGCAACGCCATCTGCACGTACAGTCGGTTCCCCGCCTGATCGAACACGCGTGACTGAGGCCCGTCGATGACAGCTCCAGCCACCTCTTCACCACGGTGAGCCGGTAGGCAGTGGAGAAAGATCGCGTCGTCCGCGGCAAGCTGCATGAGGTCCGAGTCAACGGATCTTCAAAGATGCTGACCCTAGTCCGCTGCTTTGCCTGATTGAATATCTCGTGATCGGGCTCGTACCCCTCTGGGCACGCCAGGCGTAACTCGAAACCGAACATCGCTGCAGCATTGAGCCACGAGTTTGCCATGTTGTTACCGTCACCGATCCAGGCAAACACTCTCCCTTCCAAACCACCCAGTGCCTCGACCGCGGTGAAAACATCGCTGAGCACTTGGCAGGGGTGGAGAAGATCCGTTAGGCCATTCACTACGGGTATCGACGCGTGGTGGGCCAACTCCTCCACGTCAGAGTGCGCAAAAGTGCGAATCATGATCCCATCCACGTAACGCGACAGAACGAGTGCCGTGTCTGAGATCGTCTCGCCCCGGCCAAGTTGCATGTCCTGCGAAGAGAGGAAGATCGCGTGTCCGCCTAGGCTGCGGGCTCCCACCTCAAACGACACCCGCGTGCGAGTGCTGCTCTTGGCGAAGATCATGGCGAGAGCCTTTCCTAACAGCGGCTGATCACGATACTGGCCCGACTTCATGGCCGACGCCAGCTCGAAAAGCTGTGCCGCTTCGGCGGCCGACAGGTCTGAAATCTGCAGAAAGTCTCGTTTTGGCATGTTTGTCACAGTAATAGTCGGTCAAAATGACAGTACTTGGGGGGGAACGTAGCTTTGCAAAGGCAGCGTATGCGCATCAAGCGCTCGCGCACCTGATCACCATCAAATACGATGTGCATATCGGGAACGTCAGGAAGATCGAAGAGCACGTCCTCGAGCAGGGTGGTCATGACCGTGTGTAGCCTGCGCGCCCCGATATTCTCCATACGCTCATTCATTAAAGTTGCGATTCCGGCCAGCTCTCTTACACCATCATCCGTGAACACCAGATCAGCTCCCTCGGAGGCACAGAGCGCTTGATACTGCTTCACGAGTGAATTCTCCGGTTCAGTCATAATGCGCACGAAGTCGTCGCTCGAAAGGGACGATAGCTCGGTCCTTATTGGGAACCTGCCTTGCAGTTCTGGGATCAGATCGGAGGGCTTGGCGACGTGGAACGCGCCGGCTGCTACAAACAGGATATGGTCACTGCGGACATATCCATAACGGGTTTGGACCGTAGATCCTTCAACTATCGGCAGTAGGTCGCGCTGCACTCCTTCGCGCGATACATCCGGCCCCGCCTGGCCACGCTCTCCAGCGATCTTATCCAACTCATCGATGAATATTATCCCATGGTTCTCCACCCTATCGAGCGCCTCGTTGATTACATCATCCATGTCCACCAGTTTCTTCAGCTCCTCGTCGATTAGAATTCGCCGTGCTTCCGCGACCTTGACGGTTCTTTGCTTTGTGCGTTTTGGAAGGAAATCTTGCAGCATCTCACCGAAATTCACATCCGGAGCATCCATACCCGGTTGAGGTTGTATGAACTCGAGGGCGGGAAATGCATGCTGTGAAACTTCTATTTCCACCTCACGGTCTTCTAGTTTTCCGTCCTTTAGGAGTTGCCTGAGCTTGTCCTGTGTCCGTCGGTGTCGATCTGGATCGGTTTCTTCCGTTTCATCGGCATCTTCAGTTCTAACTTCACCAGCTGATGAAACCACGAAGAGGGGGCGAGATTCCAGTGCCCCTGCGCCCGCACTGACATCACTTCCTGCGGGCTGGTGACCTGCCACGCCCGAACCGGTACTTCGAACGGCAGGTTTGGCTGAAGGTGTCGGAAACAGCAGTTCTACGAGTTTGTCTTCAGCACGCCGCTCGGCAGTTGGGAAGACTTCCTCCTCTCGCTCGCTCCGGACCATGTTGATCCCCCCATCGACCAGATCACGGATCATCGATTCAACGTCCCGCCCGACGTATCCCACTTCGGTGAACTTCGAAGCCTCTACCTTGATGAACGGTGCTCCAGCTAAGCGTGCGAGGCGTCTTGCGATCTCAGTCTTCCCCACCCCGGTGGGTCCGATCATGATGATGTTGTTAGGTAGGATCTCGTCCCGAATTTCTTCCGGGGCCTGCTGGCGGCGCCACCGATTCCGGATTGCGATTGCCACGGCCTTCTTGGCCGCATCCTGGCCGACGATGTAGCGATTGAGTTCCGCGACAATCTGGCGTGGAGCCAGTTCTTCAAGCCACGGAAGTGCGTCCGGGCCAGTATCCAGCTCTGCTAGCTTCTTCTCTGTTTCTTTCTGCTTGTCGGTCATATATCAGTTAGCGCGAAGTGCGAGCTCGCCTAGTCCAGCTCTACAATGGTGATATTGTCGTTGGTAAAGACGCAGATCTCTGCTGCAATCTCAAGGCTTCGATGAACGATATCTCTTGCGGAGAGTTCCGTGTGTCCACTCAGCGCGCGAGCGGCCGCCAACGCATAGTTGCCGCCACTCCCGATGGCGACGATGCCGTCGTCCGGTTCGACCAACTCCCCGCTCCCACTGACTACGAACGAATGGTCCTTGTTGGCAACTGACAAAAGCGCTTCAAGGCGTCGCAGAACTCGATCACTGCGCCAATCCTTGGCCAACTCGACAACCGCGCGGGAGAGATTGCCAGGAAAGCGCTCCAACTTCTCCTCGAACTTCTCGAACAGTGTGAAAGCATCTGCAGCCGCACCCGCGAAGCCTGCCAGCACTCTGCCGCCACCCAACTGACGAACCTTGCTTGCGCGAGCCTTCATAACTGTATCACCCACTGTTACCTGACCATCCCCGCCCATGGCGACCTGTCCGCCACGTCTCACGCTCAGTATGGTTGTTGCATGGAATGGCAACCGATCCATCAGTCTTCCTCAGGCCCTAGGGTGCGCTTGATTGTATACTTTCTTCAGCCGCTCAACACTAGTATGAGTATACACTTGTGTCGTACTTAGCGAAGCATGTCCGAGCAATTCCTGCACGGCTCGAAGGTCGGCGCCGGAGTCCAGCATGTGCGTGGCGAAACTGTGGCGCAGGCTGTGGACGCGGAGTCCAGATCCGTCATCAAGCAGCCGAAGTATATGTCCGACGATATGCTGTACACCACGAGGAGATAGCCGCTTGCCCCTTGTTGAGAGGAACACTGCCCTCCGATCCCCCCTACCACGAGGAAGCTCAGCCAGCAGTGCATCGCGTTCCCCGTAATACCTGCGCATTGCTTTGGCGGCAAAGCTCCCGACTGGAACGATTCTCTCTTTCTTTCCTTTTCCCCTGACCTTCACCAGGTCTGAAACGAGATCGACGTGTGGTAAATCCAGCCCTGACAGCTCGGACAGCCGCATCCCAGTCGAATAGAACAGTTCGAGAATCGCCAGGTCGCGAGTTGGCTTGAAGCCCCCACTAGCCGCCGTGGTCTCTGCAAACTCGAACATCAGGTCTACCTGTGCCTTGTCCAGCACTGCCGGCAGTTTCCGTTCTAGCCTTGGCAGTCGGACACTAGCAGCCGGATTGTTGCCGGTTTCATAGCGTGCCGTCAGGAAACGATACAAAGCACGCAAGGCAGAGATCGATCGCGCTACCGATCGCTTTGCCAGCCCCTTTCTACCCAACTCGCCCATGAAGCTCCGAATCGCAAGTCGATCCACCGTGGACCAATCCCAATCTGGATCGCCAAAGTAACCGTCGCAGAACCTCTGAAATGCGATCAGATCGCGTCGGTAGGCTAGCACAGTATTGGCAGAATCCTGACGCTCCTTCGACAGGTATTCCAGAAACTCTGTCACCTCAGGACGGGGCTCTACGGTGCTCATGTCGGAACCGTAGCGAAGCTGTGCACGAACGAACGCATTGTTGCCATAGCCCGTTCGGCCAACATCACACGTTTCTCTTTCTTATTACGTATGCGCTCGGCTAACGCAGGTAGCAACCCGAAGTTGGCGTTCATCGGCTGGAAGTGGTTTGGATCGGCTTGGTTTACATATCGCATCAGGGCACCAAGCATGGTCTCCGCCGGCGGAACCACAGGATCGTCACCGCCGAGCATGCGAGCATAATTTATCCCCGCCATGAGACCGGTTCCCAGCGATTCAGTGTAACCTTCGACACCCACCAACTGACCAGCAAACAGCAATCGTGGCTCATCCCGGGCCGCGTGGTGCTCCGATAATGCCGCGGGCGAGTTTACATATGTATTGCGGTGGATCGAACCGTAGCGCAAGAACTCAGCCTCGCCAAGGCCCGGGATCAGACGGAAAACGCGTTTCTGTTCAGCGATTCGTAGCCGCGTCTGAAAGCCTACGAGATTCCACATCTGGGCTGCCGCATCCTCTTGTCGGAGTTGCACAACTGCATAGGGTTCCTTACCGGTCTCCGGCAGCGGTAGGCCAACAGGTTTCATGGGCCCAAAGCGTAGCGTGTCATCACCTCGCCGAGCCATCTCTTCGACCGGAAGGCAGCCATCGAAGTACGGAATCGCATCAAAACCATGTACCTGATGCTGATCGGCGTGTTTAAGTTGCTCTATGAAATGAGTGTACTCGTCGGCGCTAAACGGGCAGTTGATGTAGTCAGCTCCACCGCCCTTGCCGTAGCGGGACATCCGGTATACACGCGTACACTCCAAAGAATCGCTGCTTACTATCGGAGCAATGGCATCGAAGAAGGCCAGGGCATTCAGGCCAAGCCTTCGCTTGATTGCCTCAGCCAAGGCGTCCGACGTGAGAGGGCCGCTGGCGATGATACCCTCGCGAGGTATCGCCGATATTTCTGCACGCTCGACGGTCACGGTGCGATGAGACGACACACGCCGCGTAACCTCTCTGCTAAACAGATCTCTATCTACCGCGAGAGCAGTACCACCCGGCACTCGTGTCACGTCGGCAACTTCGAGGAGCAAGCTACCAAGCAACCGCAATTCAGCCTTGAGCAGCCCA
>JARRLJ010000241.1:0-4342 GCA_037387025.1 Gemmatimonadales bacterium | reverse complement strand
GCGGGACGGTGCCTGGGGGAACGGGTCACAGGTAGTCCGTAGTGGAGTCAAGCACCCGAGCGAGACGGTCGTTGGCTACTAGCTTGTCGGCAGCGGCCAGGACAGACTCCGCGTGACGCCGATCGGTAGACACGACACAGCAGGATAGTTCACCCCGTTGCCACCGATCCTGGTGAGCCGTCTCGGCAACCGAAACGTTGAACCGGCTGTGTAAGCGGTCCTTCAGGCTCTTCATGATGCGGCGTTTGTCCTTGAGTGAGGCGCATCCGTTCAGGTGCAGCTCCCACATAACGATGCCGACGATCACTACTCGTCCTTCTGGGCCCCTGCTGTCTCGAGTGACCGCGCTACTTGTTCGATCCGGTAGGGCTCGAGAACATCAGCGACCTTGACGTCATTGAAGTTCTCGATTCCGATACCGCATTCCAGTCCCTCTTTGACTTCCCTGACATCCTCCTTGAAGCGTTTCAAGCTGGATATCGTGGAGTCATACACTTCGACACCGTCGCGCACCACGCGTACGCGCGCGTTGCGTCTAATGATCCCATGCCGCACGAGGGATCCTGCTATGGAACCCACTCCGGAGATCTTGAAGACCTCGCGGACTTCGGCCTCGCCCAGCACGATCTCGCGCTCCTCGGGCGACAGCAATCCTTCGAGGGCTCGCTTGACATCCTCTACGGCCTCGTAAATGACTCTGTACGTCCTCACATCGACCTTTTCTCGTTCGGCGACACCTCTAGCATTGGCATCGGGACGCACATGGAATCCGACCACGATCGCACCCGAGGCCTTGGCCAGGAGAATGTCTCCCTCGCTGATCGCTCCGACTCCGCGGTGGATCACCTCCACCATGACCTCCTCGGTAGAGAGCTGCGCAAAGGCGTCGGCGAGAGCTTCGGCGGGGCCTCCCTGATCGGCCTTGATGATGATGGCGAGAGACTGCACCTCACCCTCCTCGATGCGCTTGGACACATCTTCGAGCGATACCGCACGCGAAGACCGCCGATGTTCTGCTTCGCGGTCCAGCCGCTGGCGGCGTTGCGCAATCTCACGCGCCACGTTCGCCTCCGACATGACGCTGAACGTGTCACCGGCCTGTGGCACTCCGTCGAATCCCAAGACTTGCGCCGGAATCGACGGACCGGCCTCTTCTACTCGCTTACCCCGCTCGTCGAGCATAGCTCGCACGCGACCGGCCATGTGGCCACAGATGAAGTTGTCCCCGACCCTCAACGTCCCGGCCTTAACCAGAATCGTGGCAACGGGGCCCTTGCCGGGATCGAGAGAGCTCTCGACGACGGTACCGGTTGCGAGACGATCCGGATTCGCTTTCATGTCGAGGATATCGGCTTGAAGCACGATCTTCTCAAGCAGATCCTCCACCCCCTGGCCCGTCTTCGCTGAGATCGGGGCCCACATAGTATCTCCACCGAAGTCCTCGAGCAGCACCTCCTGCTGAAGCAGGTCCTGTTTCACTCGCTCAACATCGGCTGCCGGTAGATCGATCTTGTTGACCGCAACGACCATGGGCACACCGGCGTTTCGGGCGTGGCTAATCGCTTCGATAGTCTGCGGCATGACGCGGTCGTCTGCGGCAACCACTAGCACCACCAAGTCCGTGACTTGGGCACCACGGGCTCGCATGGCTGTGAAGGCCTCGTGACCGGGCGTATCCAGGAAGGTGATCGCCTTGCCGTTGGGTAGCTTGAGGTGATAGGCACCTATATGCTGTGTGATCCCACCCGCCTCGCCAGCGATAACATTGGCTTTTCTGATGTGGTCCAACAGGGACGTCTTACCGTGGTCGACGTGCCCCATGACCGTAACCACCGGTGAGCGCGGCTTCAGATTCTCCTCTTCTTCTTCAGCCTCGGAGTCCAGGACGTGGGTCGGGACATACTCCTCCTCCCGAATAGCCTTGAAGCCAAACTCCCCGGCTATGAGGTCGATCTGGTCGAAATCGAGACGCTGGTTCACCGTGACCATCATCCCGAGCTCTTTGAAACAGAATGCTACGATTTCGGTGGGCGGAACGCCCAGCGTACCGGCCAACTCGGACACCGTGATGAACTCGTTGACCCGAATGGTCGTCTTTTCGCGCTCCCGCTCCTCTGCGCGCCGCAACTCCTCCAACTCCCGGGCACTGGCACCCTCCTCTCGCTTACGCGACGGCCGCTTGCCGCCGGACCCCTTGATTGACGCCAGAGTGCGGCTGATGTTCGCCTGGACGGCGACCTTGTCGACCTGAGAGCGTTTGCCTCGCTTGCGTCGCTTGCGGTCCCTGCGTCGCTCCTCGGCCACCTCCCCCGGCGTCGCAGAAGCCACCGGTCGCGGACCCGCAGACGCGGCCGGCCGCGACCTTGGAGGCGATGATGCCGGCGTAGGGGAGCGCGGAACCCGCAGCGGGATTACGGGTTCAGTAGCAGGCTCGACTTCGGCCTCCGCCTCCTCAAACGTGACCGCGGGTTCAGCCTCCTCCATTTGCTCGTGTGCGGCAGGTGCTTCCTCAAGGGTCGTCTCAACCGCCTCCTCGGGAACGGCGGCAGGTGGCTCCGCAATGGCAGCTTCCGACTCGGAGCTGATTTGAGTCTCCAAAGGTTCGGGTACCTCGACCGGCGGCTCCCGGAACTTCAGCGCCTCGCCGCGGGTGGTGGGGGCAGCCTCGGGCTGGTCTATGGCAAGTGCCGGTGCCTCCGCTGCCAGACGCGCTGCCACCTCGGCAGCTGATCGGCGGCGGCGCACTGGGCGCTTCTTCTCCACGACCGGTTGCGCTTCAGCCTCGCTCTTCTTCCTTGTCCGTCGGCGAGTGGTCTTCTTCTCACCACCGGCTGATCCGCGTCGCTTCTCTCGCTCCCAACGCGCTCTGACCATCGCGACCTGGTCGGGTCCCAAGGCGGACAGGTGGCTACGGACGTGAATACCCATGTCGGCGAGCAGCTTGATGAGTCGCCCGCTATCAATCCCGAACTCTGCCGCGAGATCATGGATCCGCGTCTTGCCCACAACGTCCTCCTATGCCTCGTTCGAGGCACTCACGGTGCCAATTCCACCTGCTAACTGCGGGTCGGTTACGCCCACCGCCTGAACGGGGGCTCTACCCAAGAGTCTTCCCAGCTCGCGGGCCTGAGGTCCCAACTGAACGCGAACCCCTTTCCCTTTGGCCAACCGAACCACCTTCTCTTCGGTGCGCCGACTGTGATCATTGGCCACCACTATCAGTGAAACCTGACCCCGCTTCACGGCGGCCCGAACACCGGCCGCCCCGACTACCAGGGCCCCCGCCCGCATCGCCAGACCGATCAATGCCAAATCCGACTCGTTCACTACGCGGCTGGCGGAGCCTCCTGTGACTCGTCCCCGAGCTCCTCTGTTACCTGCTCATCTTCCGACGCGGTTTCATCGGCGGCCTCACCACCCATCGCGTTCTCCTCGGTGAGCTCGGTAAGGAACGCCAAAAGCACGTCGGTTCGCTCCGGTGACATCCCCTCTATCTTCATTATGTCTTCGCGTTCGAGGTCCAAGACGTCCTTCAACGTCTTGAACCCCGCACCCTCCAGCGTTTCCACCACCGCGCTCGGCAAACCCTTCAACTCGTTCAGCAGCACCTCCACTACGAACTCATCCTCGGGAGGAAGCGGCGCGAACAGGGGGCCCTCCCCACCCCGTTCCAGCCACTCACGACTGGAGTAGAGATCTATCTTCCACCCTGTCAGCTCAGACGCCAGCCGCACATTCTGCCCGTTGCGACCGATAGCGAGCGAAAGTTGGTCCTCGTCTACTATCGCTTGGATGGTCTGGTTATCCGGGTCAGCGAACACCTTCGTAACTCGGGCCGGAGCCAGCGCCAACTTCGCAAACCTCTCAGGATCGGGCGACCACGGTACGATGTCGATCCTCTCACCACCCAACTCATTGACCACAGCCTGGACACGGCTTCCCTTGAGGCCAACGCACGCTCCCACCGGATCGATACCATCGTCCCGACTGATCACGGCTATCTTGGTCCGTCCACCAACCTCCCGCGCGGCCTCTCGGATTTCAACGATCGCTTGCTGAATCTCCGGTACCTCGAGCTTGAACAGGGCCTGCACGAACAGCGGGTCGGCGCGAGAGAGAATCAAACGGGGTCCCTTGGGAGTTTCCTCCAGTCGCTTGAGCACCGCCCGTATAGTGTCCCCCTGGTGGAACCGCTCGCGTGGGTTCTGCTCCCGATAGGGAATGATAGCTTCGGCCTCTCGGAAGCGGTTTATCATGATGACGAGTCTGCCCCGCTCAATCTGCTGGATCTCGCCCGAGACCAGCTCCCCTACCCTGTCTCCAAACTCCTCCCGGATCCGGG
>JARRLJ010000240.1:0-4349 GCA_037387025.1 Gemmatimonadales bacterium | reverse complement strand
CGCGCGGGAGCGGGATGACCCCCGCGCTCTCGATGTCGAGGGCGGCCGAGTCGTCGGCAAGATAGAGTTGCAAGTTCTGCCAGAATTGGGACATCAGCAAGTCTCGCGAGACGGATACCCTGGCGGATGCCGCGTCACCCGAAGCTCTGGCTGAGACAGCCCAGCGGCTCGGTTGCCGCAGTGTTGCTTTCACTTACAACGATCCCGTGATATTCCACGAATACGCCATCGATGTTGCGTTCGCGTGCCGTGAGCGCGGCATCAAGACTGTGGCAGTAACAGCCGGGTATGTTTGCGAGAAGCCAAGGGCTGAATTCTATCATCACATGGATGCAGCAAACGTCGATCTGAAGGCCTTCACAGAGGACTTCTACCGAGAGATCGCAAAGGGCCGTCTCGATCCCGTGCTGGATACGCTTCGGTACATCAAGCACGAGACCGAAGTCTGGCTTGAGATAACCACCTTGATCATTCCCGGGAAGAACGATGGCGATAGTGAACTCGAAAGAATGACGCAGTGGGTGGTGGATCAACTGGGACCAGACGTACCTATCCATTTCACGGCGTTCCACCCCGACTGGAAGATGCTGGACGTCCCACCCACTCCTCCGTCCACGCTCAGCCACGCACGACAAATAGCTATCAAGAACGGCGTAAGGTACGCGTATACCGGAAATGTCCATGACGAAAACGGAGGCAGTACACTGTGTCACTCGTGTGGCACAACCGTGGTGACCCGGGATTGGTACGTCTTGCGGAATTGGAATCTGACTGACGACGGTCGGTGTAACGCATGCGGAACCCAATGTGCCGGAGTCTTCGACGGCCCCGCCGGTACTTGGGGCGGCAGGCGGATGCCGGTCAGGATTGGCGGGTGACGCGGTCGTGGTTGGGTTCCCATTCTGTGTCCTTCGTGGCACATTAAAAGATTAAGGTGACAGACAGGAACACGGATGGCACGGAAAACGAGCTCGCTTCAGACCGACACTGCAGGAAACTGTTTCATCGAAGTGCCTAGCAGCAATGGCTGCGGAAAGATGATGCGGGTCAGCCTGCTCAGCGACTTTTACAGTCCGCCGGTTGACCGCGATGGCAAGGTCGACCTGAGTGCAGCCGCGGAAGAACTGCGACAAGAGATACCCGGCGGTACCCTTCAATTCCGTAGCTACCTCGAATCGGGAGAGCTGGGCCTGCCAGTTGAGATCAAGCTGGGATCCAAGGCTGAGCTGGAGGGGATGATTAGGGCGATCCGCAAGGTCTTCAAAGATGGGCTCAAGCGAGACAACGACGTGCGGCAGGCGGGTCTGGAGCGATGTCGGTCGTTGCTGGAAGGGCTCGATGAACTGGAAGGGCTCGATGAAGAAGCGCATCAGCGGAAGCAGGCGGATCGTAGGTCCTCCGAACGGCGCGGTCGTGATCGGCGCGTATGGTACAAGCCCCCTGCCGTAGAGTGTCGCGAGGTGGAACGCAGGAGCGGGCCGGATCGCCGTGCAAAGCAGGGACAACGAGTGGCGTAACGGAGGATCAGTAGTAGGTTGAATCTCAGTTGGATGCCGCTCGTTCACCAACTCACATCTTCACCACCCAGCGACACCAGCCCTGGCCGTAGAGACTTTGATGGCGGAATTCAACATACCAACGCCGCTGGATCCTCGATGCTCGCCGCGCTGGCAGGACTCGATATGGTACCGGACTGGCTATGAGTAGGGGTTTCCTGAAGGGTCCGTTCTCAACAGACGTCTTGCGTCGTCTTGACTCAGGCTGGGTCGCCCGGCCGTAGTGTGTTCTGCTATTAGCGTGCGTGCCTTCTCCAGGGATTTGCGATCGGCGCGCTCGAGAGCTGCGTTACCGAACTGCTTCAACGCGTCAGCAGCATCACCACAACCCCTGGCCTGATACTCCACCAGAGCGAATACAAACATGTCCGCCCAGCGAATCCACATAAGTATCTCGAACTCTGAGTGTCCCCCAAGGCGGCCTGCGGACAAGTCGGCCACGAGAGCTGCTCGCAAGGTGTCGTTATCCATCGATAAACGAGCTCCTGGGCACAACGTCGTTAAGCTACGCCCCGATCGCGTTCGCGACCAGTGCGGAAGGCACATGTTATAATTCTGGTCACCTACTGCAACAGGGAATCTGACACCTGAATCTCCTGCGATTACTCCCGGTTCTAATCAGTTTTCTGCTCATGGCGGCGCATTTCTCTCGGGCTGATAACGGCCCTCTAGTAGTGGTCAGTCTGGCTCTTCCGCTGATTCTACTCGTGTCTCGTCCTTGGGCTGCTCGCCTCACACAGCTGCTCGTATTCATCGCTGGTGTCGAATGGCTCAGGACGACTTTGGTTCTCGTGGCCGGACGCCAGGATTCGGGAGAACCCTGGGTGCGTCTCGCGGTTATTCTGGTCTCGGTGGCGCTGTTCACCATGGCTTCATCGTTGGTGTTCAGGTCGCCAGCGCTGCGAGCGCGATACTCGCTCCGGCCGGCGGCACAACAGGGGCCGAGTTCCTAGACCACGCCGGCCACGGCCGGGCCAGCTTGACCCCGCTACGCCAGAGACAGCACGTGTCTCGTCATTCCTAATAGCAGCCAGTCTCGTCGCGTGCGCCTGATCGATTCATGCCATTTTTCCAAATCTCATCGAATCTCCGAGCTCGCGTCTCGGCATGAGCATACCGGAAGCCCGTCAGGGCGTGTCAGTCGTTGCATTGATCAGTTGTTGGAGTCGATGCCGCTCTGAGGCGGATATGGCAAACGGAACGCAGGTACGGCCGTATCGGGTTCTAACCCCGGCGGTTGGTCTAGGATCAGAGACGCGGCGACGAACCCAACCAGCTCGCCCTCTAGATAGACAGCCCACCACCCTTGGTCTAGGTCGCCGACCTGAACCTCTTGGCCCGGAGTGAGTACCCGGACGATCTCCGCATCAGGATCGCGGGCGGCTCTCACGTTCACCCAATTCGAGGTCCAGCGTGTGAGTGTCACCTGAGTGGTGTCAGCAGGAGAGGCGGCTTCAGCCTGAACCGCCGGTGGCGTGACTGGCACCGAATCTGGAGACACCGGGGCGGGCTGTGTCGGTGCCGCCATTTCTACCTGGGCGGGTGGTGGCTCTTCGGGCGTTGCCAGCTGTGCGGGATCATCGGACTCCTCTCCACCTGCCAGCGGTATCAGGAAGACGGCCGCCGCCAGCACTATCACCATCCCAGCCGGGAGAAGCCAGCGAACCGGTTGCCTCACAGGGCCCACCTCGCCGCAATGGGGGCACAACTGGGCGTTCGGGGCGATTTCCCGATGACAGTTCTTGCATAGCTTCGCCCTGGTCGAGTGCGCGTCCTTCTTACGTTGCTCCGAAAACGAAAAACCGCACTTGGGGCAAACCGAAGCCACGCTCATGACTTTCTGTTGACATTGGGGGCAGTTTATCAAAGTCATCGCTGTCTTACCGGTCACCGAACCTGCTGGCGGATTCAGGATCCGCGCCTGCACAGTGCTAAGGTAGGCTGTCCGGTCCTCCCTGAACAGGTGGGGTAGGGCGTGGTTCTCCCGGTCCCAAGCCACCATATTCCGTTGGGCCCTTCTCATTATCACGGATGTCTCCCTGCAGCGACAAGTCCGGCTCGCTGCGGGGCCCGTGGCAGCGCCCGGGTGCGGAGACCATGCATCAACTGGTTGGGAAGGCCGAATCCGGCGTCCTAAAGAAAGGAGGTCTACGTGGCGAACGATCTGAAGCATCCACTCAGAAGGTCGTCCCAAGATCGAATGATAGCGGGCGTGTGCGGAGGTATCGCAAAGTGGTTGGATTGGGATCCGACGGCGGTGCGCGTAATCTATGTGTTGGTTGCGTTGCTTTCGGCAGGGTTCCCAGGAACAATTGCCTATGTCATACTGTGGTTCGTAATGCCGGAAGAAAGCTCGTCCGATGCAACGTCGCTCTAGCGGGGCTTGAGGATCGTCGGAGACACTTCCGGCCGGGTCTCGTGTCCGTCGCCGCCGTTCCCGCTATGTGATGTGGATTCTGAAACCCTCAAGAATGGGTCGAAAATGAGCAGGATTGTCACAAACGGACTCTAGCTTAACTTTAACAGTGCCAAGCGAAGCGGCGCGTACCATAGGTGCGCGGTGAGCGAAAATGAGGCGAGGGCCCGAGACCGCTGTCTCGGGCTTTTCTATTTATAGCTCTCTGACTGTCGTCGTTGGTGACGATGACATGTGACAGAATCTTGTTCGGGCGGGCTGGACCGGTAGGTACAGAGCCGTGTATCATCAGACCGCTTGCTGGATAATCCTGAGGGAACAGAACCATGTGTAGGAACATAAAGAAGCTCAGATATCCCGACCGCCCGCCGACCGAC
>JARRLJ010000239.1:0-4355 GCA_037387025.1 Gemmatimonadales bacterium | reverse complement strand
CGGCAATCTGCCTTGCGCGTCTGTACTGCCCGCTCTCATAGGCCGAGTGGAACTGAACCAGTAGCCGGTAGCGGGGCGGCAGGTCGTTGATGTGGGCCATTGCCTTGGCTACATAGCCACGCCGCGCCTGGGGGTTTTGTTCGAAGAGCGTCCAGCCATCGGCGTCGCGCAGGCGGATGTACGCCAGCGCGAAGGTCGAGTCGAGCCCGACTGCGCGGTTCAGGTGAGCCTTGGCGGAATCGATGCTGAGTAATTGCAGCGCCTCGGTTCCAGCTAGGTACTCACGATACGCCTCCAGTGACCGCGTGGTCTGCGCCAGAATATCGGGGCGTTCGCCCGCCGGCGCACCGCTCAAGTGGAGGATTCTGACGGCGAGCGAGTCGAAGATCGGCCGCGGGTCGGCCACCATATCCGCCCGCACTATTTCCGTGGCGATCCGGTCACCGGTCTGAACGTCGTGTACCTTGGCCTCGATCGCGATAGAGTCTCCTTCGCGGCGAATGTCTCCCAACACGAGCGTTCCCACATTGGCGTCGCGGGCCATGTCTTGGGCGGCGTCGAAATCGATGTCACTCGGCGACTCTATCGATCTCCGGCGTAGTAACGAATTCGTGCGTTCATCATCGAAGACGCGAATGTCTTCCCAGTGGGAAACGGCGAGACCGAGCAGGTTCATCGACGCTTCTTCCAGGTAATCATTGTCCGCGTGACCGGTACGGTTCTCGAACGGGAACACAATCACGCTCTTTCTCGGGTCGCCTTCGATGCTCCAGCCTCGCGGCCAGATCATGAACAGGGCGATGGCGACTGCAAACGCGACGGCAGCGGTCGCGATGTAGAGGCTTCGTTGCGATGGGCGCGCTGTGGTAACTGGACCGGTGGCTGAGCGTAGCGCGTTGCGGAACGCCTCTGCCGTTTGGAATCTTTGAGCCGGCGGTTTTGCCAGGCCCGTTCCTATCGCCTGACTCACCCCCGTGGGCACTTCCGGTCGAACCTCTTCAACCGGTGTCGGCTCTTCGGTCAGGTGAGCCGTGAGCACGGCCTGGGCATTCGGACCGGAAAATGGGGGCTTACCTGCCAACATCTCGTAACCCACGACCGCGAGCGCGTAGATATCAGAACGAGCATCCAGGTTCGTCTCGCCTGAAGCTTGTTCTGGCGACATATAACCTGGAGTACCCACCGCTACGCCGACCTCCGTCAGTCGCGCCTCACCTCGCGCCTGCTCCACTGCGCGTGCCACGCCGAAATCGGTCAATACAGCGTGTCCCTGCTGTAGCAGGATGTTTTCGGGCTTTATGTCGCGGTGCACTACGCCACGTTGGTGCGCGTAGGCCAAGGCGGCGGCCACTTCGGTCAGTATGTCGACCGCCTCATCCACCACCAGCTGCTTCTCCTCATTCAAGCGGTGCCGCAGTGATTCTCCTTCCACGAAGGGCATCACGTAGTAGATGAGATCGTCGGTGGCCCCTGAGGCGAGAACAGGAAGGATGTGTGGATGCTGAAGGTGCGCCGCGACCTCGATCTCTTTCTTGAACCGGGCTGCGCTTACATCGCTCGCCATTTCCGGTGGCAGGAGCTTTATCACGACGTTGCGATTGAGGGAAGCCTCAGTAGCGAGGAACAGCCGGCTCATGCCGCCCCGGGCTAAGTCCCGTTCCACTAGGTATGCGTCGCCCAGTGCTTGTTGCAGGCGGTCCTGGAGTTCGTTCACTGCGTCGGTGGTCCCGTTGCTGGCCAGCGCCAAAGATAGAAGGACCTCCAGTTCATTTCTACCGGAGGCCTTAATCGACTATCACAGTACTCACGGGTTCATGGGTTTGTTTCATCGTCATAGGAGTCTCCGGCACGCTAATCACCCCCTCGGCTGTACAACCAGTCCTTCAGTCAACTGCATTGTGCAATCCAGGTAGGCCGGTTTCAACCGCAGCTGCAGGTCGTGCAACCGCATTCTCGAACTGCGTTCTTCCGGCCGTGGCGGCGTACCGTAACTTACTGTCATATTTCATGTTACATTGCTTGTGCGGCAGGTGTGCTCTGCTTCTGTGGTGAGCCGGCTCAACGGTTCGAAGTGGCAAGTCGACGATGATGAAGCATCTGCCCGTGCGAGAGGAGGGGTCACGCACCATGAAGCTCACTCAGTTATGCGACGAGAAGAAAACTTGGTACGCACGTGCGCAAAGTCTGCTATAGCGTCGCCATGAGCCTCGATGGGTTCATTGCGGGTCCTAATGGCGAGTACGACTGGATCCCAACGGACGTCGGTATCGACTGGGCTGCGTTCATGGCGCGGTTTGATACGGTACTCATGGGCCGACGCACGTTCGAGCTCACACTTGGGAAAGATGCCGGCGGTAGCATGGGGCAGATGCGTACCTACGTGTTCTCGCGCACGTTGCGCAGTGCAGATCACCCGACTGTTACTATTGTTTCAGATGATGCCGGCAAACTGGTCAGCAAGCTGCGGAAGGAGGGGGCGAAGGACATCTGGCTCATGGGCGGTGGCAGCTTGTTCGCGAGCCTACTCGAGGCAGGCGTCGTGGACGTGGTGGAGGTAGGAATTGTCCCGCTATTGCTTGGCACCGGAGTCCCGCTCCTGCCGGGTCTCGCCCCGCCCCTTAACCTGAGTCTGGTGGAGAACCGGGAATACTCCAGAGGTTTTCTGCTCGCGTCTTATAGAATCTCTGAACGCGCGGTCTAACAGGTAGTGGTGGGAAGAGAACAGGAGAGGACGATGCTACACCGATCCGCTGGACTGCTCGGAGTTTGCGTTAGCCTTACGGTAGCACTTGAGGCTCAGGAGCCATCAACTGACGAAATGGGATTCAACTTGGTGGGGTCGAGTTTCGTGGCGATGCATGTTGAGGATGACTCGGCCGCAGCAGGCTGGTACGAGTCCGTGTTCGGCCTCGAGGAAGTCAACCGTCTCGAAGCCCAGGACGGACGTTATTCCATCCGTATTCTCACCCGCCCCGGATTGAGCGTCGAGTTGACTCGAATAAGCGGTTCGTCTCCCAGACCCAAAGGTCCCCAATTGGGCCTCTTCAAGGCTGGGATATTCGTCGATGATATTGAGCGTGCCTTTGCCTGGCTCCGTAGCAAGGAGGTAGACACGGATCGCGGTATCTTCACCGACCCGGCGCTTCAGGTGCGCTCGTTCGTATTCAGTGATTCTGAGGGGAACCGGTTGCAGGTGTTTGAACAATGTGCCGGGAGCTGCGGCCCACGTCAGAATTGATGGCAGCTGGGCCGACCGCTATTCGATCCTACGATAAGTAGTTGCGCGACGCGAGGTATTGGCTCAAGCGCTGAGCCCACTCCCGAGGTAAACGGAATGGCTGAGGTCATGCTGGAAAGAGTCGGCCCTGATAACGTATCGCATTGCGGCATCGGCTGCATCACAAACACGAAGCATCAGGGTCACAGGCCTAAAGTGGACTGGCTGAAGCAGCAGTTCGACCAAGGTCTGCGGTTCCTACTCTTTCGCGATCCGAAGGGCAAGCCGCTGGCATTCCTCGAGTACGTACCGGGCGAATACGCATGGCGGCCCGTCGCTGCCAAAGGCTGGCTGTTTGTCCATTGTCTGTGGGTCTATCCCAAAGGCCAAACGGTCGGAGGACTTGGTGGCAGATTGATCCAGGCATGCATCAACGAAGCAAAACGGGCGGGCGCACGAGGCGTGGCAGCAATCGTTAGTGACGGACCCTGGATGGTTGGGAAGCAAGTGTTTCTGAACAACGGGTTCGAGGTCGTGTCCGAGCACGACCGTTTCCAACTGGTGATGAAGCGGCTCGAGGACGGGCCGGCCCCACGGCTCCGCGAGCTCAGTCCAAAGTGGCGCAAGTACCGAGGCTTGCACATCGTGTACTGTGCCCAATGTCCTTACCTGCCGAAGTCGGTAAACGACGTACTGGCGATGTCGGCAGAGCACGGCATCAAGGCGAAGGTCTCCGTGCTCAAAAGCGCCCGCGAAGCGCAAGCCGCACCTTCCTATTATGGTGTCTTCAATCTGCTGTGGAACGGGCGAGTGTTGTCAGACCACTACGTGAGTAGAGGACGATTCGAGAACTTGCTGAAGAAGGGAACACTTGAACACGGATGAAGCTGATTCGGATTTGCCTGTAGCATGTGGAGCAGCGACTACGGACTAACTGAGCTCCGACGCTTCGTCAGCCATACCGGGTTGAGTGCGCCTGCCGTGTCCGACTGGTCGGTCGGTAGGCACGTTCAACACTGCTGCCTGGCGACAATCGAAATTTGTCGGGCGCTAAGTGACTCGACACCACCCACCCCACGTGCCAGGTGGTCACTGCTGACGTTGGCCGTCTTCCTGAGTGGGCGCAGTCCACGCGGTC
>JARRLJ010000238.1:0-4359 GCA_037387025.1 Gemmatimonadales bacterium | reverse complement strand
TACGGGAGGAGCCGCTCGCGACCATGCCTACTGGTTGAGAGCTGGATTCGACGCAATCGCTGTCGGACGCCGTACGGCGGACCGGGACGACCCGATGCTGACCGCGCGGGGGACAGTCCAACCCCGGATACCACCCAAACGAGTGGTCTTCAGCCGCCGCGGTGTCTTGCGTTCCGATCTTCAGTTGGTGAGCGGCGCCGATGCCGTGCCAACTATCCTCCTGACCAGTTCGGAGTCCAGGCAGAGTGCCACGCAGGCCCTCGCGGGCTCTGCAGTCAGGGTGCTGGAGGCCGCTGGGCTCGAGCAAGCTCTGGAGGAGCTCCGCCGCGAGGGGGTAACATCTCTCCTGCTGGAAGGGGGAGCTGAATTGGCGGCTTCATTCCTCGACGCCAATCTGGTCGATCGGATCTACTGGTACCAGGCGCCCATGCTGCTCGGCGCGGGGCTGCGGGCGTTTCCACAGCGGACTGCGATCCAGCTCACTGAGGCCCAAGTGTGGGTGCCGACCGAGCGGAAGACCCTCGGTGACAGTAACTTACTAGTAGTGGATCGGGAACTATGTTTACCGGGATCGTAACAGAAGTGGGCCAGGTATCCGCGGTCGAGCGTAAAGCGGACCGGTTGGGTTTCACGATAGATGTGACCTACGACGATCTGGAGTTGGGAGAGAGCATCGCCGTCAGCGGTGCCTGTTTGACCGTCGTCGATCGTGCTGATGGCTGGTTCAAGGTGGAGGCCATCGTGACCACTCGGGGCCGCACTTGGTTCGAAAACCTTCAGGTTGGCGACGCGGTGAACCTCGAAAGGGCGATGAAGGTAGGCGACAGGCTGGGAGGGCACTTCGTACAGGGCCACGTGGACGGTGTTGGCAAGGTCACGCAGGTGGTGACCCACGAAGATGCGGTTTTGGTCGATACACGGGTGCCCGACGAGGTTGCCGAACTGACCGTGCCGCACGGTTCCATTTCGATCGACGGTGTGAGCCTGACGGTAAACGCGATGCCGCAGCCCAACGTCGTGCAGGTGGCGCTCATTCCCTATACCCTGCAGCACACCACGCTAGGAAGTCTCGAGGTTGGGAATCCAGTGCACGTCGAGGGTGACATGATAGGGAAGTTCGTTCGCCAGCTGATCCGCGATCGGAGTTCAGGAGCCGCCGGAGGAGGATGAGTATGCCGTTTGGAACGATGGAGCAAGCAATTGAAGACATAAGGGAAGGGCGGCTGGTAGTCGTCGCGGACGACGAGACCCGGGAGAGCGAGGGAGACCTGATTGGGGCCGCACAATGTGTGACACCGCAGATGATCAATTTCATGGCCCGGTTCGGTCGTGGGTTGATCTGTCTCACCCTGATACCGGAGCGGTGCAGTGCCTTGGGCCTGCCGCAGATGACGGACGAAAACAACGAGTCTTCGGAGACGGCATTCACCGTGAGCATCGATGCCGCAAAGCGGTTCGGAGTCACGACGGGGATATCGGCGGCAGACCGCGCCAAAACCATCCAGGTAGCCATAGATTCCGCTACTGCACCGGCCGATCTGAGCAGGCCCGGGCATGTATTTCCCCTACGAGCCCGACCGGGTGGCGTGCTGCAGCGAGTCGGGCACACTGAAGCGAGCGTTGATCTGGCGCGTCTGGCCGGTTTGTACCCCGCCGGTGTGATCTGTGAGATCATTGCGGACGACGGTGCCATGATGCGACGCCACGGGCTGGAGGAATTTGCGAAGACGCACAGTCTCACGTTCGTCACGGTGGCGCAGCTGGTTGCTTACCGACTGCAGAATGAACGGCTCGTGCACCGTATCGCCGAGGCTAGACTTCCGACACCGTACGGTGAATTCAGGATCGTGGGATACGACAACGACGTGGATTCGGCGGAGCACATAGCCCTCATATATGGCGACGTGCGGGGTGCGGAGAATGTGCTGGTGAGGATGCACTCGAAGTGCCTCACCGGCGATGTGTTTGGATCGGACCGCTGCGATTGCGGGTGGCAACTACACAGTGCCCTACGTGCGATAGCCGCTGAAGGGGCCGGTGTGGTCGTTTACCTCGATCAGGAAGGTCGTGGGATTGGGTTGCTCAACAAGCTCAAGGCCTACGAGTTACAGGACGCGGGGCACGACACGGTGGAGGCCAATCAGCAGCTGGGGTTTGCTCCTGACCTTCGCAACTACGGCATTGGAGCTCAGATCTTGGTCGATCTCGGATTGAGCTCGATCAAGGTGCTCACGAACAATCCGCACAAACTGGTTGGTCTTGACGGGTATGGTCTGGAAATCGTCGAGCGGGTGCCGCTGGTGGCTGACCCGACCACGGAGAACCGTGACTACCTCGCTGTGAAGCGGGACAAACTGGGCCACCTGTTTTCACATTGACATGAATAATCGCTCACCACGCGCTCGCCTAATGGAGGGGCGTGCCTTGGTCGTCGCCAGCCGCTTCAACGAAGGTGTGACACTCAAACTCCTCGAAGGAGCACTGGGTGCGCTCCACAACGGTGGCTTCGGTGACGAATCGATTGACGTGGTGTGGGTACCCGGAGCCTTCGAACTGCCGGTTGCCGTACACCGGGGATTGGCAACAGGACGGTACGAGGTCGCGGTGGCGTTGGGAGCCGTAATCCGTGGTGAGACACCACATTTCGAGTTCATCGCGGCTGAAGCGTCCCGCGGACTCAGTGAGGCTGCCACTCGCTACTCGACGCCGGTCGGGTTCGGAGTGCTCACCTGTGATACCATGGCGCAAGCTTTGGCGCGAGCCGGGGGTGCCGCCGGCAACAAGGGGGAGGAGGCGGCGGAAGCAGCTTTGGAAACGGCACGAGCGCTGCAGTGCTTCGAAAACGGTGCTGAGAGCTGAGACCAAGACGCGCGCCCGCGCGCTGCAGCTGCTCTATGCTTGGGAAATGCGGGGCGGGGGTTCGCTGGAGAGCTTGACGGCTGACGCCAGGGCGTGGAATCCACGGGGTATCCACCAACTCGATGCCGCACAAGAATTGGCGAGTGATGTGGCAGCCAGCGCAAGCGAGCTGGATCGGGAAATAGCTGAGACGGCGGACAACTGGAGACTGGAGCGTATAGGCGCGATCGAGAGAAACATCCTAAGGATCGGCCTTCACGAGCTCCATGCAGCAGAGTTGCCGGCCCCGGTCTGCATCAACGAGGCGGTTCGTTTGGCTCATTGGTTTGCCGGCTCCAAGGCTCCGGCATTCGTGAATGGAGTGTTGGACACTCTGGCACGGCGTCTCGGTCGGTTGTGAGGATCCTCGCGGTCAACTGGCTCGACTTGGAGAATCCTCAGGCAGGAGGGGCTGAGATACACTTCTTCGAGATCTTCGGGCGCCTCGTGCAGCGCGGTCACGAAGTGACTCTAATTTGCTCGGGGTGGAAAGGGGCTGATGCCAGTCGGAACATCGACGGAGTAGAGGTTCGCCGATTCGGCGGTCGACACAGCTTCGCCCTGTTGGGACGGGGAGCGGTGCGGAGGGTGCTGTCACAGTGCAGCTATGACGTCGTGGTAGAAGACATAAACAAGCTGCCGTTGTACTTGGCAACCATGACTCGACGTCCGTGCTACGTAATCGTTCCACATCTCTTTGGCACGACTGCGTTCAAGGAAGCAACTCTTCCTATCGCGACTTTGGTGTGGCTGGCCGAGCGGCCGATTCCTCGTGTTTATCGGCGTGCAGCGTTCCACGCTATAAGTGACAGTACGCGGGAGGATCTCATACGCCGGGGGGTCCCGGCGGCGAGTGTCCGCGTGATCTTCCCGGGAGTGGACGCCGACTGGTTCAGACCGGACGAAACTGTGCCGCGCTTCGAGGTTCCCACGTTTGTGTACGTCGGGCGACTGAAGCGTTATAAAGGTGTTGACACGGTGCTCCAAGCCGTAGCGCTGCTACGGGAGGAAGGCCTGGATGTGAGGCTGCAGATTGCGGGCAAGGGGGATGACCAGAGCCGGCTGGAACAGATTGCCAGTGACCTCGATTTGGGCGGCTCCGTGAACTTCTTGGGTTTCGTGACGGAAGGAGAGAAACGGACCTTGCTGCGGAGAGCCTGGGCGCTGGTGTACCCTTCGGTGAAGGAGGTCTGGGGGATCGCCAACGTAGAAGCATCGGCTTGCGTCACCCCCACTATTGCATCGAACAGCCCAGGGCTGAGGGAGTCGGTCGTGGACGGTGAGACCGGAATACTCGTTCCGCACCGTGACCGCCATGCGTTGGCCGACGCCATGAAACGGATTAGCTGTAGCGCGGAAACCGTCGCAGAGTTCGGTCGAAGTGGACGGCATTGTGCAGAGAGCCTGTCGTGGGACAGTGCCGCTGAACAGACTGAAGCACATATACTGGAGACAATCAAC
>JARRLJ010000237.1:0-4363 GCA_037387025.1 Gemmatimonadales bacterium | reverse complement strand
GGTGATCGTAGGTGGTCAGGCAGCGCCATCATACCGACACACTCTCGACAGCATCGATGCACACCTTGTCGCCGACCTTGCCGCCTTCAGGGAGAAACTGAAGGACATCAAACCTCGCTAGGGACCGAGCAGTCATTTCCGTCGGAGGCAAGAGCAGACGGTACCCCAACGACTTTTCCCAGCGACCACCACCCATCCCACGCAGCGCAAGATCCGTCAAGTAACTGTCTATATATAACTTAGACAAATACTTGACAAAACTGAATCAAACGCCATAATTATGGACAGCAGTTGGACGCAGCAGTGAATGCCTGCTGCAACCCTGGCGCTCAATTGACAACACTTGAACACAACTCAAACAGGAGACACAATGAAAACAAGTAGAATACCTCAGAGATGGATCGGCGCAGCCATGCTGTTGTCGGTGGGCTTTCTGGCCACCGCGTGCGACAACGATCCGGTAGAGATCCAGGAGCCAGGAAACATCGTCGCCACGGCCGAGCAAGCAGGAAGCTTCTCCACGCTGTTGGCTGCCGCTGAGGCTGCTGGGTTGACACAGACATTGGCCAACGGCGGTCCATTCACCGTGTTCGCCCCGACAGACGAGGCCTTCACCGCTCTTCCGGCAGGAACGCTGGACGCTCTGCTGGCCGACACGGACGCTTTGGAGGAAGTACTCTTGTACCATGTCGCGCAGGGTGAGTTGACATCTGCCGATCTCGAAAGTGTTTCCTCCGTGACGACGTTGCAGGGCCAAGAGATCGCGGTCACGACGGGCAGCATCTTACTAAATGAGATCATGGTCGATCAGGCTAACATCTTTGCCGACAACGGCATCATTCATGTGATCGGTCAGGTCTTGTTGCCGCCATCCATGACCATCGCCGAAACGGCAACCGACAACGCTAGCTTTGCGACCCTGGCCGCGGCGCTCGAAGCGACCGGCTTGGACGAAGCTCTTGGCTCCGCCGGTCCTTTCACCGTATTTGCTCCGACGGATGAGGCTTTCGCCGCGTTGCCCCCGGGTCAACTGGATGCTCTGCTCGCAGATCCCACAGCCCTATCAGAGATCTTGCTGTACCACGTGGTCGACGGCGAAGTTTTCTCGCGCGATCTGGACGGCGTCGTATCAACCGAGACCAGTGCCGGTTTCCCAATATTGTTCGACTTGTCTGACGGAGCCAAGGTAAACGACGCCAACATCGTCAGCACCAACGTATTGGCCACCAACGGGGTCATTCACGTCATCGACAAGGTGTTGCTGCCACCGACGAAGGACATCGTTCAGACCGCGATCGATGCCGGTTTCTCGACCCTGGCAACTGCTCTGACGGAGGCTGACATGGTAGCCACCTTGCAGCTCGGCGGGCCGTTCACAGTATTCGCTCCAACCGATGACGCGTTCGCTGCTCTCCCTGAGGGCGCGCTGGACGGTCTGTTGGCTAACATCCCCGAGCTGACCGACGTGCTACTCTACCACGTAGTAGGTGGCAACGTGTTCGCCGGTGACCTCGAAAGCGTGACGTCTGCCCCGACCCTGCTGGAGGGTAAGTCAGTCTTCTTCGATCTAACATCCGGCGTCAAAGTCAATGATGCTAGAGTGATCATCAAGGACATCATTGCCACTAACGGCGTGATCCACGTGATCGACGGTGTGCTATTGCCCAACTAGCCACAACCAACGGTGAGGGCATCTCCCATTTGTTCCCACCCCAACCGGCAGGGGCGTCTCAGGACGTCCCTGCCGAAGGGGTCTTCAACCCAGAAAGGCCGCGGCGTGACGCTCAACGTGCTAGAACGGTCACAGTTGATACCGTTGGAAATGCCAACGGTGTTCTCCTTTTTCCAGGACCCTTACAACCTGGCCCTGATCACTCCAGCGTGGCTCAACTTCCGAGTACGCCGCGTCTCCGACAAGACACTAGGAGAAGGAACCCGGATCTCATACACGATTCGCTGGCTGGGGCTTCCGATGAGGTGGGAATCGCTAATCGACCGGTATGAGAAGGACGTCTGCTTTGCAGATCGGATGATCCGAGGCCCATACACATCATGGTACCACCTGCACAGTTTCCGCTCCTTTGACCGTGGCGTAGAAATCACGGATCGGGTGGAGTATGAACTGCCAATGGGATGGTTGGGCGACATTGCCCATTGCGTCATGGTGAAACGGCAACTCCGGACCATCTTCGACTACCGTGCCCGCAGAATTGTCGAAATACTGACCCCGCAGGCCAAGGTGACACCAAGGGACAAGCCACCCGGTGCCACCCCCTCCTAGTTCTTCAGCACCATCTGACGCGCAAGCGGTAGGTCACTTTCACCTCACCCCGGGCCGGCACTTCAACAACGAACTTAAAAGTGTGTGCGTCGAGCTTGATGGGAGTGTGACTCGAGCTGAGGATTTCCCAATCACCACCAACCGGTTCAAACATCTCCACCTCCGCATCGGTGTCCTTGTGATTGCGCACGCTGACTTCCCACTCGCTTTCGGCCGTACAGCTACTGAGTACTCGGTACTCCATTTGTCGCCTGTCACCTACAACGTCGAACGACTCACCCATCTTGATACGGACCTGCTCGTCCCGCGGCGTGTGATCGATCTGGTCCTCTCCAATGAACTGCTGTGCACCAGAGGCGTCGGCCTTGTACACGCGGACGATGCCTCGCGGTAAGGGCATTCCCAGATTGTTGGCCTCGCTGTTAGCCAAATCGAGGTAGACGCCTACCTTCTGGTTCGAGACCACTTGGCCATATGAGCCGCGGTAATAGTGCGACGCGCCGTAGAAGATCAGGCGTTTGTCTATCCCTACCTTGTCAGCCTCTAGCAGGGTCACCTGCTTCTGTTCGTTGTTCAACAGGGTCGTTGGCCGCTGAAGCGTGTACAGGTGATACTCGAAGAAACCCTCCTCCACAAACTGAGCGGCATCTTCTGCCACTGCACGTAGTGCCTCGAGATCACGGCGCTGATACTTGCCTTCTCCCACCCGCTGCACATCTCCAGCAACCAACTTGAGCCGCGCATCCTCGTACGAGGTGCCCGTTTGGTTGGTGAGCGTGACCCACCCCGTCAGATCGCCTCTGGTGTCGTCCTCGTTCAGGACCAGCACATAGTCCGCCTTCCAATTCAGATTACGTGTGAGGTACGACACATCCAGCTGTTGCCTGGACCGCTCGCTGTCCAACAACCACACCAGCGTGGGTTTGGCCATCAGATTGTCCGGGATCTCCGGAAACGCGAACCTTCCCGGGAAGTTGTAGGTGATTTCGTTCCCGATCTTGAGGATCGGGCCTTGATTCACACTCAAGACCTCGGCTTCGTACTCCTCTTCACGTCCGGTGACTGAGTTATACCGGTAGACCTTTATCGTCCTGCCGACGTATTTCTCCAGCAGCTTCTGTGGATTCAACAAATCGTAGCGATAGTTCTGTTCCAGTACGCTCAGAAGACCGTTATCGCCAAGTGTCTTGATGCTCACGGTCTCAGGCTCGATCTGGGCCGACACGTCGCGAAACTCCAAGTACACGCGCCCAACGCCCAAGCCTACAGACCGCACTTCGCGCACCAAGCCGAAGTTCTGGTTGTAAACGGTGATCGATACTTCCTGTCTTTCATCTGCAGTGGACTGCGACGTTGCCGGACTGCCCTGTGAAAAGGCCATTCCCGGTGGAATCACGAGTGCCACTCCTATAGCCAATGTTCTACTCAACATGTGAAGCTCCTCTTGAAACGAGTTCAGTCGTGTCCTCGCCTGGTAGGACGATTGAGCGGGAGATACTTGCACACCGTGTGGGATTTGTTTGAGGGCACGCGGACCCTGCGATGGTACTGGGTCGGGCTAGACCATACCAGAGCGCCGAGCCGCCGTGAGGCTGCGACCGGCTATCAGGTGCCCTTGAGCGGTCTATGCCTCTTGGTTCGATCCGGGGATGGCATCAAAGCGACGTTGGATCGCGCCCAATTGCCGTTCAGTCTCATCGTACTGTTTGAGGGCGTTCGTGAGATGTTTACCAACCAACTCGTAGGCACGTTCGAAGTGACCAAGCTGTTGTTGTAGCCCCGTCAGGGAATCGAGTATTTCGCGTGCACGTTGCTCCACCTCTAGACCCTTGAGGCCGTGGAGGATGGCTGAGAGATAGGCATAGAAGGTATTGGGAGACACTGGGATCACTTTTCTCGGCAGTGCGTGCCCTCTCACACTGGACCCATCGCTTGTCTCGTCATTCCGTACCACGGCCTCGTAATAAACGCTTTCAGCTGGTATGTACATCAAAGCGAATTCGTATGTGCCCTCGTCCGGCCTGATGTACTTGTCTGCTATTTCGTCGACTCTGAGTCTCAGTGACTTGCGGAAGGCGCGCC
>JARRLJ010000236.1:0-4369 GCA_037387025.1 Gemmatimonadales bacterium | reverse complement strand
GCTCCCCGCTCCCTGTCTGAAGGAACACACGCCGCTGTAAGCGGCTGCGGTGGGCCGAGCGACGAGTTTACTCGTTCGCACTATTTCGCGCCGCGGCGTTCCTGCATCTAGTGTTCCGGGCTAACGAGTCCGGGCTCGGCGGCGCAGTGTAAGTAGTGCGTCCTCAAGGACGCTTTTTTCGGCCGAGCGCGCTCTCGCCATTCAACTCAAGAAGACCAGCGGCGATGAAGAGTATTGCACCGAGGCATTTCGCTCTTTGTTGACTGGCGCGCTTTAGTTTCCAAGATAGAGCTGAATGACAAACAGAATGTGCCCTGCCGAGTGCGCGAGAATGACAACCCACAGGTTTCGGCCGCACAGCAGATAGGCGGTGCCCCAGACAATTCCCATGATGACCGTTACGATCATGCCGCCGATACCCCACATGAAGTGCACCGCGCCGAACACGAGCGCCTGAACGAGGACGGCCATGATGGCACCGCCAATCTTCTGTCCGAAAACATCGCTCAGCCGCCCGATGAGAAATCCCCGGTAGATGATCTCTTCGGGGATTGATGCGGTCAGCGGCAGGAGGAGCGCCAGGGTGATGGCAGCGCCGAGGTTGCCGGAAATCGAATCGTATCGAGACAGGTCCGGCTCCGGCATGGAAATGAACGATGAAACAAGCAGTGTCGCCAAGCTCTGTGCGGCAACGAAGGCAACGAGGATGCCGGCGACCTGCAAGGGAACCACCGCCCAGCGCTTGGGCCGCCTGAACCCCAGATCGGCGACTGTTCCGCCGCGAGCAAGAACAACGCCGACCGCAGTGAGGGCCCCGGCAACGACGGCACTCACGCCACGTGCCTCCGCTCCGACCGATACCCAGCCTCGGGCATTGGCAAGACCTTCGAGAACAAAGGCGACGGCCGACACCGCAAAGACGATCACGATATCGACAATGAGTTTTGTCGTTTCCGCTTCAGAAGCGCGGCGACCTATGGACGTGGTCGTATCAGTCATCGCAGTATCCAAACCAAATCAGCAAGTTCCTCGTAGGTGTCACGTGGCTCTCAACGAGTCAACGATCTCAAATCGCCAATCCGATTCGCCTCAGCACGCCGAGAGATCACGCCAATGCCTGTGGCCGCCCGGTTTCAGCGTTCGGTCATATGGCCCAGTCGCTCGCCCATGAGCAGGTGCTTGTAACCCTCACCTTCCTGGGGCGCGTCGATGGTGAAGTCGACCTTGTCCTGGAACAGCATGATGAAGTCGGACCCCCCGAAGAGGAAGTAGCCGAGCATGTCACCCTTCTTCACCTGGGTTCCGGCTTTCACGTTGCTCTCCAGATTCACCGATCCCACGGCGGCCATGCCAATCGGCAGTAACGCGACCAGCCCGTGGTCGTTCGTTTCCAGGATCACGCAGCCACGCGTCTCCAACGTCTGCCAGCCCACGGCCGAGGGGTCGAAAGTCACGCGCTGCTGGTCAGGGTCCCATGAAATCTCGCCACCGGTGGGGTTGATGCCCTGGATGATGCGGGCCTCCAGGATCGTTCCGCCGACGGGGAAATGATACCGGTGGTAATCGTTCACGTTGAGGAACGAGTGGGTGAGTGTCCCGTTGGCGAAAGCATTCTTGTACTGGCTGTCGCCACCCATGAGCTGCGCCACGTTCCGGATGGTCATCGACTTGATCGCCACTCCGTCAGGGGCCACGATGTCGGAAGCGCTATCGATGGCCCAGGTGCCCATGGGCACGGCATCGGCGTAGGAGACCACCACGGCATCATCGTTCGGCGCGGCGATGGGCCGGGCAGCCGGGGAACTCAGGTGGCGCGAGAAGAACTGGTTGAAGCTTTTCCAGTTCGACGGGTTCTCATACCACCCGTACTGTAGGCCGAACGCAGAATCGCCCTGGACCAGCTTGGTGTACTCCGCATTCCAAGACGCTTCCGAATCCAGATACCCGCGCCAGGAGTTGTTGAATGTCGTCAGCCACTCCGCGAAGGGTGGGTAGTATTGCAGCGTGGGCCGGAACAGGCCCTTGCCCTCCAGTTCGGGCAGGGGCTGGTCGAGGACGAAATAGAATGACTTGAGCGCCGCGAAGATGTTGTCGGCGGGCTTTGACGGGTCGCCCGGGATCAGGGCCCAGGGCATGCTTGTTTCCGCTCGTTCCGTGTAGGCGAGAAACTGATCGACCGTCTGCGCAGGATTGCTCAACGTGTCGGGATTGATCGCTGCGGCCAGGGCAATCGACTTCGCCAGCATGGCCCTTAGGTCAGGGGCTTTCTCGAGCTTCTCCTGCAGCGCCTGAGCGGCTTCGCCCTCATAGGTCTCCACCGGCGCGCCGCGCTCTTCGCCGCCGACACAGGCGGAGAAGATCGAGACGGTCAGGAACAGGCTGCAGGTGATGGCAGTGCGGAGGAGTCGGGTCATTGGCTCGGGCCTCCAGGCTTGGTGAAGGATCGCAGGGCGGCTCGCCGCGCAACTACTACTTATGCTGTTCGACATATGTCCATATGCTACACCACTCTCGCGACATGGCAACGAGATCGCGAAGGGGTGAACCCCACGCTCGCCTGCCGTGCCTGACTGAGAAGAGGCGGCAAGAGACGGGAGACGAGAGACGAGAGACGGGAGACGAGAGACGGGAGACGAGAGACCGCTCCCTGCTCCCCGCTCCCCGTCTGTCCGTTTCCGCGCACGTCCGCGGCCTTACTCAAATCGCCGATGTGCGATCGCCGCTAGTACCTGAGTATCAACGGTAAACCAGGCCTGAGATCCAGGGTCTGGCCCTGCCGACCGTCGTCGAAGGTCAACTCAAGCAAAGGCGTGGCCGAGCGAAGAAAGTGGACGTCGGAGAGGCTGGCGTCATCGACGGCGCTAGGCTGAACTCTAGTGGAGATCGTCACATTGGTGAGGCGCGTGACGCCCAACGAATGCTCCAAGACCGTCGGATTCCGCTCGCGCAGCCGGCCGACCAGGGCCGACCAGGCCATGTATTCCGGCACGACGAAGACTTCCGGCTCGGCTTCGTCCAAGGTTTCGAATGAGAAGTAGAAGGAGCCGGGTTCCAGGTGCGCGTCATACTCCCTGGTTCCTGCGAAAGGCAGTGAGTCAGGTGCTTCAGGAGTTCTACGAAGTCCCACACCGAAGGGACTCAGGGAATCCCACGTGGCCTGGCTCGATAGGTGGTCGAAGTCCGAGCGATTGTCATTGGTAAGGGACACAGCCGAATCGGGCCACACAAGCTCGAAATACGCGTTCTCGAAAGTCGCGAATGCGGAGGAGGCACCTCTTCCTTCATGTTGAGCGAACATCGTTTCGTCGAGATTGAGACCGATCTCCCTCAGTCTCTCAATCGCCATTTGATGGTCCGATACGGCCAGATACACATGGTCCAGTTCGACCAGCGGAGACTGTGCTTGGACACTTGCGCCCAAGGGAGCAAGGATCATCAGAAGGGGTGCATGCCGTGTTACAGCCATCATGGGTCCTCCTCTGCTGGGAATCCCAACCGGGCCAAGGCCAGGAGACAAACCCGAGACCTCAGCAACGAAATAGAAGACAACCCCGGCCGCAGCGCCCAGTTAGGCGGAGTGTGATGCATCTTCCTCGGGCGGCACATACTCACACCCCGACACAAGCGTCGGCGTAATCTTCCAAACTATAAGAGCACCGGACGCCATTTTCGGCCCTTGCTCCCGACGCCACCAATCTGGCGCCTGCTCTATCACAGGTTGCAGCGCTGCCAGGGCACGTTCTTTCTGGCTGTCTCCAACAATCTCGAATGTGCCTTCGCCGGTTACACTTCGCCATTCCCAAAGGCCCGTATCGTTCGACGTATCCACCTGGAACGACACTGTCGAATTCTGCTGCGCGATCTCAGTCTTCCGCCCTGGATCAGCAACTCCAAAAAGCGCGGAGTTCAGAAACACATACCCAAGTGGGATTAGATAGGAGCCGCCACCATCGTGGAAAGCAACTCTAACGAGATTCTGCGATGACAAAACGTGTGCACTTTCTTCAGCATCAAGATCGTGTCGGGGCACGCATTCTCCTCCTTGTCTATCTCATCCGCCTAACTCATGATGCACTTGCACATATACTAAGCTGCAACCATGCCGTTGCGTTGTCCGGGCAAGCGCCAGCCGAAAACCCCTAATCTCAAATCCCCGATCTCAAATCGCCATTTCCTCCAACCCACTCCTTCCCCTCAATCAACGCCTCCGCCACCGCGCAAACCTCTAGCGCCGCCTCGATGTCCGCCGTGAAGCTGCCGGTGACACCCGTGATCGGATCCGATTGACGCAGCTTGTCGAGCAACGACTGCAGCACCTCGAGCTGCCGTTCCAAGGTCTTCTCGGATTCGAGCTCCTCGCGCGAGCGGC
>JARRLJ010000235.1:0-5104 GCA_037387025.1 Gemmatimonadales bacterium | reverse complement strand
CCTATGACGACGGAGTCGCCTATCGGTTTCGAACGAGCACCCCTGGACCAGTCACGGTGCGCTCAGAGGAGTTCAACGTTGTCTTCGATGGGGATCCGATGGTCTGGTTCCCAACGGAGGAGAGCTTCCTGACACATTCCGAGCGGCTGTACGCCTATCTCCGGATGAGCGAGATCGTGCCTGATTCGATGGCCAGCATGCCCGTCCTGGTTTCTGTTGAGAACGGCCCCAAGGTCGCGATAACCGAGGCCGACTTGAGAGATTATCCCGGCCTATACCTCTCCAGCTCGGCGGATGGTCTGCGTGGCATTTTCCCCGCGTTTCCTGCAGCTGAAGAACAGATCAACGACCGCACCGTGCGCGTAACCGCGCGCGAGGACTTCATCGCCAAGACCGAGGGTGATCGGACTTTCCCATGGCGTGTCTTCGCAATTGCGGAGGATGACGGCGATCTGATCGAGAACACCCTGGTCTACCGTCTCGCTCCTCCGCTTCAGGTGGACGACGTGTCCTGGATTCGCCCGGGCAAGGTTGCCTGGGATTGGTGGAACGCGAACAATGTCTACGGAGTGGACTTCACCGCCGGAGTCAATACCGAGACATATCGCTATTACATCGATTTTGCTGCCGCGAACGGTATCGAGTACATCATCCTGGACGAGAGTTGGTCCGATCCAGCCGATCTAACGAAGGTGAATCCCGATATCGATCTGCCCCCACTATTGGTTGACTTCCACGGTGCCTACAAGCCCACCGGACTTCGACGTGCATATCCCAACGTGCTGACGCGGGAAGGAGTACGAGGCCTGGAATGGAGCAAGTGGAGCGAATATCCCACACCGGAACACAATGTGACGTTGCCGTTCACTCGCATGCTCGCCGGCCCCATGGACTATACGCCTGGCGCGATGATCAACGCGCAGGAGAGTCAGTTCCATCCGGTCTTCGATCGACCGATGAGCATGGGGACGAGAGTGCACCAAATGGCCATGTACGTGGTTTTTGAGAGCCCGCTTCAGATGCTGGCTGACTCACCGTCGAACTACCTGCGCGAGCGCGAGTGTCTCGACTTCATCTCGACTGTCCCCACCGTGTGGGATGAGACGCGCGCACTATCCGCTCGTGTGGGCGATTGGATCGCAGTAGCTCGGCGCCGCGGTGACATCTGGTACGTTGGAGCCATGACCGATTGGAACGCTCGGGACCTGGAGCTTGATCTGTCTTTCCTGGATGCCGGTATGTGGCAAGCGACCATATACGAAGATGGTGTCAACGCAGCTCGCACAGCCAGCGACTACAAGAAGATCGAACGTACAGTAGGTGCCACTGATGTGTTGACGGCACGGCTTGCGCCTGGTGGTGGCTGGGTAGCCGAGGTAGAACGTGGTAACTAGAAGGCGCGACGCGAATCCGCCACCCCTCTAGACTCGCCCATGCCCGCCCTCGCAGGTGGTCTCCACCTTCCGACGCTGGAATTCGGTAACGCCAAGTGCGCCCATCATCCAGTCCGCGAGGCGCGGAAACATCTCGCCCAGCCCCAGGAGCGGTCGAACTGGTCTCGAGTTAACGATCATCTCGGGCCTGATCCCGGAGAGCAACTGTAAGACTCCGCGGGCCACCTGTTGGGGTGTGCACGATCCGAGAGTAACCGGCGGATCGATGCCGAACTTGGCGAACATACCAACCTCGGTGACATATCCGGGACAGATCACTGACACATCGACACCGCATCCCTTCAACTCGAGCCGCAGGGCATTGCTCCACTGAATCAGGCCGGCCTTGGTGCCACAGTAGACTGCATCGTATGGGGCTCCACGCTTGCCACCGACTGATGCGATGTTGACGATGTGCCCGTGTTGCCTTGCCATCATTTGTGGCAGTAGCATCCTCGCCAGGTGCATCGGCGCCGTGAGATTGACCTCCACGGTCTGCTGTATCGTCTCGCTGTCGATTTGTTGAAATGCACCTTCTGACTCGATACCCGCGTTGTTGATGAGTATGTCGATTGCGCCGAGCGCTCGTTCGGCACGCTCGACGAGCGACACTCGCTCTGCTGCGACCGTTAGGTCGGATGTCACGGCAACTGATTGGATTCCATGCCGGCGCAGTGATGCGGCAACATTTTCCAAGAGATCGGTGGTGCGAGCGGCAGCAACAATGTTCACTCCTTCTGAGGCTAGCGCCCTGCAAATGTGTGGCCCCAGGCCACGTGAGGCTCCAGTGACGAGGGCGTTGGCGTTTCGCATATGCTTCATTGCAATACCTGTCATCGTGGCTTAGATGCGCGCTCAAGGTAACTCTTGAGGTAAGGGCGACCAAGAAGAAGGGGGATCGGTGCACAGCGGAGCTCGGTTGCACGGGGAATCAGCTTTCGGGCACGGCAAGGTGGTGGCTGAAGTCGCTTGACCATGGCCCAACGTGGTCAGATCGCGTATTCTGGTGATATGATCTGACGGTCAGCTCGGACAGATCACCCTCGCACTCGAGGTCGTCCGTGGCCAGCTCTCGCGAGCGACTCAAGACTGCTCTAGCAGGTACCTACACAGTCGAGCGTCTCATCGGCGCCGGTGGAATGGCCACCGTCTATCTTGCGCACGACATCAAGCACGATCGCAAGGTAGCCGTTAAGGTACTACGTCCTGAGTTGGCGGAGGCGCTGGGATCCAGGCGATTTCTCCGGGAAATCACTGTCACCGCCAAGCTGGATCATCCTCACATAGTCTCGGTGCACGACTCTGGTGAGGCCGACGGGATCGTCTACTACGTCATGCCGTATGTAGAGGGGGAATCGCTCCGACAACGGCTAGACCGATTGGGACATCTCGACTTGGATGAATCCGTTGCGATAGTGAGAGACGTAGCGGGTGCATTGCAGTACGCGCACGAGCGCGAGGTGATTCACCGCGATATCAAGCCGGAGAATGTGTTGTTGTCAGCCGGACATGCACGCGTGGTCGACTTCGGGTTGGCGCGAGCCCTCAATCAAGCGGGAGGCACCAGACTTACCGAGACAGGCATTGCTGTAGGCACTCCGGAGTACATGAGTCCCGAGCAGTGCATCGGGGTGACCCACCTCGATGCACGGACCGATGTGTACGCGCTTGGATGCCTTACGTTTGAGATGCTAGCAGGGAGGCCACCGTTTTCGGAAGGGCCGGCGCAGGTGATCCTCATGCAGCAGGCTAGGCAATCGCCACCGCGACTCGCTTCGCTGCGGCCCGATCTGCCGAAGACCGTAACCCGGGCTGTGGGTCGGACTCTGGCCAAGGATCCAGAAAGGCGCTTCGACAGCGTGACAGCGTTCGTGGATGCGTTGACCGGTATCAGGTCTGCTACCGAGGCGAGTCGCACGTTGTTGGTAGCGGTCGCAATTACAGCCGTTGTGGTGATAACGGCCTTGGTCGTTGGCTTCCTGCTGCTTTAGACGACAGCATCGCCCGTTAGTATGGGTGCGCTGCTAAGGGCCTTCGATGGATTCCGTTGTAACAGACTGCCGTGGAAGCGGAGGATCGAAATCGAATCCGAACAGGTCCGGGCTCTCACCGATCACGGCTGCGGACACGATACTAAAGACGTAATGGTAAGTCTCATCGGGAATCCGATCGCGGTATTCCGTCATCAACTTCCAGAAGTTTCTTTCGCGCGGGTTTTCCGGCATCGTGCGGATCAACCGCGACACGTTGCCTTGACCCCAGTTGTACGATGCCATTACGAGTAGGCCTGACGCTTGGGCATAAGATGTGTAGACGTCGCGAATGTATTCTGCTGCTGCGCGCGTGGATTCTTCAACATCATGGCGGTCGTCGCGCGGGTCGAACTGTGCAACACCCACCAAAGGACCGGTCTGGAGTCCATATGCTCTGGCCGTGGCCGGCATGAATTGCCACATACCCTTGGCGATGCCATAGCGCGTCTCACGGCCCACGGCTTCAACCTTGAGGTCACTTTCCTGCAGTGCGAGGTAGAAGAACTCCGGCGGCATGTCATTTTGCAGCATCACGTCTGCTATGGTCTGCCCGTAATTGTTCTCCTTTGCCCGAGCCACCGCCTGTTCCAAACGCCCCGAGACACGCCACCTTTCGATGTAGTGGAGTACTTCGTCAACGAACGGTCTCGGAACGTTCACTTCTGATTCGCCGAAACGATGTACGATGCGGTAGATGAGCCGAACGGGTTGCGGCGTGTCATCGCTGTAGATGCCCAACTGCTCGAGGTAATTGAGATACTGCAATCGCAACTCCTCGCTCCGATCGCGGAACGACTGCGCTTCAGTGGCGCTGAGTTGCAGCTGGGCGATTTCGAGTTCTAACGATTTCATTGTATAGAACAAGTCGGCGGCAGCCATACGGGCACGCTCGAGCTGCTTGCGCTGAACATATACGTATGTACTCGCGATCACCGTCACCACAGCGAGCATTGCGAGCGTGATCCAATACCTCTTAGCGCGGCGCTTTTGCTCGGTTCTCAAGACCTTGCGCAACAGGGCTGTGTGCCGACTCATGTCCGCTGGCGTGCGACCGCCGAGAAACCGACTCAGGATTTGGCTCTCGGAGCTTTCGGCCATCATGGTCTTGCGAGATGCCGCGTCTGAAGCGGCCGTACGTAGAACCAACGTTGGCCCGTCATGACCAAACCTGACCAGCACGGTGCCGGAAAGCGGCGCTTTCTCGATTTGCTTGCCCGCCACGAACAGTCCGTTGCTGCTGCCGAGGTCTTCGATGTACCACTTGCCATCGATGAGCGTGACAGACGCGTGCTGTTGTGATACCTGCTCATCATCGATGACTACGTCATTACCGGGAGCACGCCCCACATAGAATGAGCGAGCAAAATCTTGCGCGTCGGACTCTCCGGCCATTCGCGCTTGGACAATTCCGTATGGGGTGGCGAGTTCTTCAGTCATGAGTAACAGATAAAATGGCATGGGGGACAGGTTGACGGGAGAGGCCTGCGCAGCGGCGAATCTCATTTTGTGGGGTACTGATCTTGGGAATAAGCAAGCTTGATGGGTGTTGCTTTAGAGCAACGGCGTACGGTCTCGGTTTGAGCGCCATCTGGGTAGGTGCTGCAGAGTTGTGACATTGTCACAAGCCTCCACTCCCTA
>JARRLJ010000234.1:0-4382 GCA_037387025.1 Gemmatimonadales bacterium | reverse complement strand
CACAGCCAAAATGCTGGGGTGTGAGTTGAACATCTTGTCCGTTCTCCGTCGAACAGTGGGGAGGTATTCTCGACGCTAGAGACTAGCTCAGACGCGACTCATACACCAGCATGTTGGCTGTGGGATTGCTGCTCTCTACTGTTGCCTTCTCAGGATCGGCTCCAGCCGCAGTGGACCTGCAGACCCGCCCTCAGCAGCCACCCAATGTCGTATTGATGTTCCCCGACAACCTCGGTTGGGGTGAGGTCGGGGCTTACGGAGGTGTGCGCGGCGTCCCGACACCCAGCATCGATCGCATCGCCAGTGAAGGGATTCGGTTGGACAACTTCAACGTCGAAAATTCCTGCACGATCTCCCGCGTCGCGCTGCTCACCGGGCGCTATGCGATCCGGACCGGCGGTGACCACATCTCCGGGATGACGCTCTGGGAGGTAACGATCGCTGAAGCGTTGCAGTCACTCGGTTACGCAACGGGTATTTTCGGCAAGTGGCATCTCGGTGGCGAGGATTGGGTGGGACGCCGCGGGCCGACCAATCAGGGATTCGACGAGTGGTACGGTATCCCTGGCACGAGCCACACCGCACAGTTTACCAGCTTCGAGAACTTTGATCCGACCACAATGAAGACGCCGTACATCTGGGAAAGTCGGATCGGTGAAGCGCCGCGCAAAGTGAAGGTGTACGACCTCGACACGCGACGGACCATCGACCGCGAGGCGGCTGAACGGGGTATCGCGTTCATGGAGCGCAACGTGCGCGACAACCGTCCCTTTTTCTTCTACTATCCCATGACACAGATCCACTTCCCCACGCTGCCACATCCGGACTTTGCCGGTACGACCGGAGCGGGGGACATAGGCGACGCCATGGCCGATGTCGATCACAACGTGGGATTGGTGCTTGCGGCAATAGAACGCCTTGGGATCGAGCGCAACACGATCGTTTTCTGGTGCACGGATAACGGCGCGGAAGAGCGCAGGCCCTGGCGCGGTTCCGCCGGACCTTGGAGCGGGTTCTACAATACGATGATGGAGGGAGGAGTACGAACTCCCTGCGTGATTCGCTGGCCCGACCGCATCCCAGCAGGCCAGGTATCCAATGAGATCGTTCACGAAGTCGACTTCCTGCCGACGTTGGCAGCAGCTGTGGGCGCACCCGAGATCGTGCCCGCAGATCGCGCCGTCGATGGCGTGAACCAGTTGCCTTTCCTCGAGGGCATGCAACCCAATTCGAATCGCGAGAGCGTGATCTACTGGACATGGCAGGGACGACTGGAGGCGGTCAAATGGAGGGACTGGAAGTTCTATTATCGGTTCCGCACCAGTTCAGTAGTGCCCAATCCGCCGGAGACCATGCGACTGTTCAACCTGCGGTCCGATCCCAAGGAAGAGACCGACGTAAAGGACTTCAATCCCTGGGTCATTAGCGTGATGGATCGGATCGTTGCCGAGTACGAGGCTTCAACAGAGGTGTATCCGAACACGCCACGGGGTACCGATGACCCATACAGGCCACTGCAGCGCAGTCGATAGACCGCGGAGTTGCGAAGAGAACGCAGGAGATCTGACATGAGACAATCTACGCTTGTCCTCGCAGCATTCACCGCGGCAATACTCGCAGCCGGTACGTCGGCTCAGGAGAAGCCCGACTTCTCAGGTGCCTGGACGACGGCGGCTGATAGTACCAGCGGACCCATTGTCTCCCTAGGTAGCGGATGGGGTAACAGCCTTACACTGATACAGGACTCAAATACACTGACCGTCGAGCGCGTGTTTTACCGGCCAAGAGACTACCAACCGATAATGAAGTTCCGCTATGCCCTGGACGGATCCAAGACCAGCAACACCGTCCTGATGGGCCGTGGTATCCAGATGCAGGTTTCGACAGCCGCCTGGGAGGGCGACAAGCTGGTCATCAAAACGATCCATGCCGTCCCCGACGTCGGGGACGGCGCGAGCGCAACGTGCGAGGTAGCCCAGATCCTATCGCTCCGACCTCCGCAGATGGCGGCGTGGTCACCTTCGCTCGTAGTTGAAACAACCCGATGTGGCTTCCTCGGCGGTCCTCCGTCTACGACGCGAACGGTCTATACCAGGGACTAGACCGACGGCGTACCGGTGGGATCGCGAGCCGGATCTGCCCTTACGATTTCGGTGCTGACGGTTTCGCGCTGTAGATGAAGTCGTAGTAGTCGCGCATGGTGAGCTCCGTGGCTGCCTCTTCGTCCACAACCACCGTAGCATCTTGGTGCAGTTGAATTGCGCTTGCCGTCACCATGCTCGTTACCGGCCCCTCTACAGCTTGGGCGATCGCCCTGGCCTTGGCGTTCCCGCTGGCAACCAGGACCAGTTTTCGCGCGTCGAGGATCGTTCCCACTCCCATAGTGATAGCGTAAATCGGAACGTCCTCTCGGCGGTCGAAGAATCGAGCGTTGTCGTCGATCGTCATCTTCGACAGTGTCTTGAGCCGAGTTCGTGAGCTCAGGGAGCTGGTCGGCTCGTTGAAAGCGATGTGACCGTCAGAGCCGATACCGAGTATCTGCACGTCGATTCCGCCACATTCCTCGATCCGTGCCTCGTACCACTCGCAGAACGCGGGGTAGTTGCTGGTCGTGCCGGAGGGGATGTTGATGTTCTGGCGCGGAATGTTCACGTGCTTGAAGAAGTTCTCGTCCATGAAGTAGTGATAACTCTGCGGATGATCCACGCGCAGCCCCACGTATTCATCGAGGTTGAACGTGGTAACTCGAGAGAAGTCGAGTTGCTCCTCCTTGTGCAAGCGAACCAACTCCTGATACAGCCCAAGCGGTGTGGATCCGGTAGCCATGCCCAACACCGCGTTTGGCTTGGCGTTGAGCACTTCTACGACGCTCTGCGCCGCAACCTTGCTCATCTGCTCGTAATCTCGCTGAACGACGACTTCCATTGAGAGCCTCCAGCGTGGTTTTCTGGTTGTGTGTGGTGTGAAAAGTACCCTAGAAATCGGTGGGCCGGTATGGCCCGCTATTCGGCAGCCTCGAACCACCACACCCCAGCCCGTTTCCGGCCCGTTGCCTGACTCACGCCGCCCCCAATCTGGCCCTGCCCGGTGGCCCGGCTTAGCTTAGAAGCTGCAACTAAAGAGGATCTGGCAATCATGATGCGACCGATATCTCCGCTCCTTGCGATTCCGCTAGTTGTCGTGTGCTTACCTCAAGACGGTCCAGCGCCGGCCCAAGAACTAGACCTCCAAGTTCGCTGGAACCTCGAGACCAATTTCGCAGAAGGTGGCCGATATAGAGCTCAGTTCACTATTCGCAACAACAGTGACGTCGAGCTCACGTCGGCAAACTGGGAGTTGTATTGGAGCATGATGCCCCGGACCGTCGACGCCGGGAGCATAACCGCGCCGGTCACTATAGAGTGGATCAACGGCGACTTCTATGTGATGAAGCCGAAGGACGATTTCAGGCTCGCGCCCGATGCACAGATAGAGATCGCGTACAACGGTAGCTACGCAATCATCAAAGAGACCGATGCTCCTTCAGGTCTATACTCGCTGCTGTATCAGGAAGATGGGTCCTATGACGTGTACCCGGTGCATGACTATTCCATCGCCCCATTTATCGGCCCGGAGCAGATCAACCGCAACCAGGGCGATCAGGAGCCAATACCCACCCCAGAGTGGCTGTTTGACGACTATTCGATAATCACAGAGCTACCGGACGACCAATTCCCTCTGATCGTACCGAGGCCGCGGTCCGTATCACCGGGACAAGGGCACTTTGAGATCAACTCCAATACCGCTGTCACTTATGATCCCGGACTGCAGTCAGAGGCAACTCTCCTCGCCTCATTCCTGAGCGAAATCCTGACTGCCCCAGTTGCCACGAATGAGTCAAGTTCATCCGGTGCCAACACTATTCATCTGCGAAATCGCGAGGTAGCCGTTCCCGGCTCCTACGACCTGGAGATTTCACAAGCCGGCGTGCTCATCTCCGGTGACAAGAGTGGAGTGTTCTATGGATCGCAGAGTCTGGAGGCACTCGTTCCGTTCGCCAATCTCGGACAAGAGAACGAATCAATACAAGTGAGAGCCATGCGTATCGAGGACGCGCCGGCATTCCCTTACAGGGGCATGCACCTGGACGTCGCCCGAAACTTCCAGTCGGTGGAATCGGTCAAGCGACTGCTGGATGCCATGGCATTCTACAAGCTGAACAAGCTGCATCTGCACTTGACTGAAGATGAAGGATGGCGAATTGAAATTGAGGAATTGCCGGAATTGACGCAGGTAGGAGCGTTTCGGGGACATACCGTGGACGACTCGGAACATCTGCAGCCGTCGTACGGATCGGGGCCTTTCCCGGACCCGGACAACAGTCATGGCAGCGGGTTTTATAG
>JARRLJ010000233.1:0-4388 GCA_037387025.1 Gemmatimonadales bacterium | reverse complement strand
GCTGGTGCTGCCGCGCGCTTTTGTGCCCATCGGTATGTGAACGTACGTTACAACATGGCGCTTGTCTCAGGCATGGGTCCGGTGGGTTGGAACCCATGGGGAACTCTAGGCGCGCGTTGCCTTCTGGCGCTGGTGACTCTGGGCTTGGCCGCCGGAGAAACCAGGGCGCAGACAGTCGATGGCGTGCTCTTGCAGTCTGCGACCGGCGACCCACTTGGTGGTGCCTATGTGGTGTTGTTGGACGCCGACTCCAGTGAAGTGACCAGAGCACTCACGAACTCGCTGGGTCGCTTCACCGTCCGTGCGCCTCGAGCTGGAACGTATCGCCTGCGGACGGAGCGCATTGGATCCAAGAGCATTGTATCCGAGCCGATTGAGTTGGGAGAAGGTGGCCAGTTCGAGATCGTGATGCGGGTCGAACCGGTTGTCTTGCGGCTCGATCCGCTGACGATTGAAGGCGCTCGCGAGTGCCGCGTGATAGGCGACCAGGCGCTCCAGGTGTTGGCCGTTTGGGAAGAAGCACGAAAAGCGCTCACGGCGGTAGCATGGGCGGGACCGCGCGAGCAGCTGCTCCACGAAATGGAACACTTCGAACGTTGGTACACGCCCAACTTCCGCATGGTCCACGAAATTCGCGAGACGATCCCCACTCATCGAGTGATGCCATTCCGCAGCAGATCTGTGGACGAATTGGAAGAGCAAGGCTACGTAATTGTCGCTGGCGATAGCGTTGTCTATGAGGCACCAGATGCCGAGGTCTTCTTTTCAGAGCCGTTTCTGCAGCATCACTGCTTTCGCTTGGAACAGAGAGAAGGTGACGGTAGAGATGTGCTAGGCCTCCGCTTCGAGCCGGTAAAAGGTAGAGACACACCGGACGTCAAGGGCGTTTTCTGGCTCGATGCGGCAACCGGTGCGCTAGAGGATCTGCAACTGGAGTATGTAAACGTCGGTGTTTGGCAGCGCGAAAGAGGTGCTGCTGGCGAACTGCAGTTCGAGCAGCTTCCCGACGGCCGGTGGTTTGTCAGCAGTTGGTGGATACGAATGCCTTCGGTGAGACGCCGCGAGGGCATGCAGGGACCGGTGTGGCAGTTCCAAGAGGCCGTTGTGGGGTTCAAGCAAGAGGGGGGTGAGGTCGTGCGAGTTTACGCCATGGACGGCCGGACGGTCTATGCCCGAGGAAGAGCCACCGCTACCGGCATCGTCTTCGACAGCACTACCGGGGCAGGTCTACCTGGCGCATTTGTAAGGCTGCAGGGAACCGATCGGGTTACGATAAGCGATGCCGCTGGCGGATATTGGCTAACCGATCTTCCGGAGGGCGACTACACGGTCACATTCACGCACCCACGAGCAACTCTATTTGGTCTGGGTGGTTCTGCTGATCGGCAGGAAGTTGATCTCGAGATAGGAACCGTGGTGCAAGCGAATCTGTCATTGCCCTCACTTAGCACCATAGTGAACCGGCTTTGCACGGCCTCCACCGATGTCGAGCAGGGCTTGCTGGTGGGTAGGATAAGAGATGCGGCGACCGACTCTATCGTGCCGCGCGCGCGGGTGGGAGTCGTCTGGTTGGAGCAGACTGACGGTCGCAACACCACGCGTCGGCGTGAGGTTGCAGTGGATTCAAGGGGGGTCTACCGAACGTGTGTACCAAGAGCGGCCATGTTTTCAGTGGAAGTCACTGCGCCGGGTCGACCAATGAAAGCTGTTCCAACAATGTTCGGTGAGAACCCGCTACACGTGGTGGACATCGAATTCGATTCGCCGATGAGGGGGAAGCGGGAGAAGGAGCTGTAGACGGTGCATCGGGACGGAGTATCCTCCCGTCCCGATGCACCCTTACCGAATGCCTACTTGGTGCCTTACTGCCTTACATACTTGCCCGAGGAAGCTTCGTATATCCAAACGTTGGCGACAGCCCCCCGCCGCCGCTGATGCATCTGTTTTACATGTACCACCTTCTTGTCCTTCTCCGGTCGGTAGAGCACCCAGGATCCGGGTGGCGCAGCGGACTCGATACCGTCACAGTCACGTGGTTCGGCCTGATCTCCCGCCGGATCCCCAGGAATCCACACCCGGCACTGACCAGGGGATGGTAGGTGCTTCGACTGAATCCCGAGCCGCGCAGGTGGACTTGTTTCGTCCCTGCTGCTTTCAGGGTCGCTGTCCTTGGAGACCATAGCATCCGGCTGTGACTCCGCCTGATTCTTATGATCGTTCGCCGCTTTGTTGCTCTTGTCTGGCTTTTCCTCAGGGATCTCCGGCTTCGTCACCGCTGAATCATTCTTGAGATTCAGCTGCTTGGCGTTGTCCGGATCGCTGCCGCGCTTTTCGTCGATCGGCTTCCGATCCGGTTGTCTGTCCGGCGCCGACTGCTTTGCAGCGACCGGCTCCTTGATGGACTCGTTGTTATCCGGCTTCGTGTCGGGCTTCTTGGCCGGAGACGGTTGTTCCTTCCCGACCGGGTCAATCTTACTCTCCGGTTGCTTCACGACGACTCGGTCGTCCTTCGACTTGTCACTGCCAGTCTTCTCATCCGGCTTCTTGTCCGGAGTCGGTTGATTCTTCGTCCCCGTGTCGTTCGTTACATCCGGCTGCTTGTTCCGACCGTTTGCATTGCCCTGATTGGCCGGTTCCCTGTCCTTGTCCTGCTGCTTCTCCAACCCGGTGGCCTTCCCCTTCCCAGGGTAGGTCTCCTGCGATTCCTTCCTGCCTTTCCCCACGCCGGGGCGGTCCGGAGGATCGGGAGCGGCCTTGGCATCAGGCTGCCTGGTCCTGGTATCCTCTTTCTCGCGCCTTCCCGTCTCCTTCGTCTTCGTCTCGTCCTTGGTCGTGTCGGGTTCGGCCTTCGTCTCCGGCTCCTGTCGTGGTGGCTCGGTGCGTCGGACATTGGTCTCATCGTCTGTGCGGCGTCTCGGCTCAGGAATCGGTTGTACTCTGTCCCGTTCCCGGCGATTTGTCGGCTCCACCTGACCGACATCCGGCTCCGACTCGGCTGGCTCTGGACCCGGTTCTGCGTCTGGACGGGTCTGGATATTCACCGTGCATCCGACCGTCAGGGCAGCGGCAAGAAGGACGGCGAATAGGCTGTGGTTGGGGACCTTCATGGTGCTCTCCACGTCTCGGGGATGGGTAAATCTCGGCCCTGTGTGGAGCAATAACTGTGATGTAGGCAACTTTCTCGCTGCTGCGAGCGGAGATCAGAACGTGCTGGGATCGCAGGTGGCGACCGCGTCACTGCTCGCCGGTGTCTTTCGACCTACCAGCGTCTGGCTATTCACGGGATCGCATCCATGCCGGCCACCACGTTGCACCAAGGGTTTCGGAAATGTGAACACGCACGCAATATGTGTTTGCATCGAAGTACACTCGTCGTGTGTCGCCGAGGTTGGTCACCCCGTAGGTCGGAGAGGAGCTCATTCGTGAGTACGAATCGCAGATTAGCTGTGCCAGTAGCCTTGCTTGTTGTTGTGGTGGCGGTACTGGTGATGACCCGCACGGGAGCCTTGTCGGGACGGCAGCTTGGGCCGGTGGATGGCCACGATCTGCCGCCAACAGACCTAGATCGTGTTGTCGTGGGCGACACGGCCCCTGATTTTTCTTTGGAGGCGTTGTCGGGAGATATGTATACGTTGTCCGGTTTTCGGGGTGTCAAGAACGTCGTGCTGGTGTTCTATCGCGGCCACTGGTGACCTTACTGCGCACAACAGCTCGGTGAGCTGAAAGCACTGTTGACCGATGAGCAACAGGATTACACCCAGATATTGGCTCTGTCGGTGGACGGCCCCAAGGACCTACAGAAGATGATCGATCGAATCTCGCTGGAGGACGGGATCTTGCCAGACTTCCCTCTGCTGTCAGACCCCAGTCATCAGGTCATCGATCGCTATGGGCTGTTCAACCCGGAGGACCCGCGGGGCCGTCAGATCACTCACCCGGCAACCTTTGTGATCGACATGGACGGTGTGGTGCGGTGGAAGATGGTGGAGGTCAACTACAAGATCCGGCCAACCAATGAAGATGTGCTGAATGCGCTGAGTGGACTTGAGCAATAGCTGGCTCGGCTAGCGCCGCGCTGGCCACACACCCCTCACGCAGGCAGCTGGGTAATAACTACGCTGTGACGGCAGTTTGTGCAGCGTACCTCTCGGGCAAAGCCGTCGTTGCGTGAAATGGTAGGTCCGAGAAGTAGGTTCCCGTCACACCGTGGGCATGAATTCCCGGTTCCCGGATTCACCACCATCGAGCGAATCTGTTCTGCGTGTCGTTGCGCATACGGTTCCGAGATCCTACGCCGCCGGTCCAGCAACATCACGCGCCGGTCGGTATTGGTTCGTCTCTCTCTTACGGTACGGCGCTCAGTCGCTACTTCGAGGTTTGCCTGGCGC
>JARRLJ010000232.1:0-11493 GCA_037387025.1 Gemmatimonadales bacterium | reverse complement strand
ACAAGCCGGTATGGTGGTGGCGGGCAATCTGGACACACGAGGTGACATGACTCTCGAAGAGGTCGAGCATCTAGCAGACCTGACGGGCGTCAGACTAGACATCAGCGGTTGGTTCTATCCGGCACTGTGGGATGTAGAGAGCAGCTACGGTGCTGTGAGTGCCGTAGGGAGAGCATATGTTCCGGCCTCGGTCGTTCCAGGTAGCATGCTAGCGCTGCAGGCCGGTGGGCAGAAGGTGTGGGGCGATGCCCCTTGGTTCGATGCTGCGTTCATAGGCGGCGAAGAAACGGTCAGAGGCTTGAGGGCGCAGCGGTACGCAGGTGATGCGTCATTGTACGGTAGCGCGGAATTGAGGGTCTATTTGGCGGATATCAACATCTTGGTGCCGCAGCTCTTTGGTGTGTTCGGGCTGTTCGACGTGGGGCGCGTGTGGGTGGATGGCGACTCGCCAGGCGGATGGCACACAGGATACGGCGGTGGCATATGGCTCGGCTTCCTGGGCGCTCGATATCTCTTGTCTGCCGCGTATGCACGGAGCGAAGAAGGCGGTGGGCTCTACATAGGATCAGGGTTTGGGTTCTAGCATTGTGAATCAGAGCGAGGTGCATGTGACTTCGTTGAGATTCACCAGCGCTCAACTGTCCCTCGTGCTATTGCTGGTCACGACAGGTCCAGTCTATTCGCAACAGGTGGCAGACACTAGCTTCATCGCCCAATTGGAGCACCCGGTGACGAGGGTCATAACAACTTCCATACCGCAAGTGGCCGATACCTGGCCTTTGCGGCGCTGCTGCGAATGGACGGCTATGTTGTGAGACCTTCGGTCCCCATGTTTTCCGCTGAGACGTTGGTCGATGCCGATGTCTTGGTTGTTTCCAACGCGATTGGTGAAAGGAACGTGGACGATTGGTCCCTGCCGGTATACTCGGCTTTCACTGATGCGGAAGTTGCCGCAGTCGAACAATGGGTCTCAGAAGGTGGATCGCTGATGCTCATAGCCGATCACATGCCGATGCCAGGTGCTGCGGCGGCTCTCGCTAATGCGTTTGGCGTGCGTTTCCTGAACGGATTTGCCTTCGAAAGTGAAACGGACACCGATCCACCAATGATCTTCCGTCGGTCCGACGGCTCCCTCAGGTCCCACTACATCACAGATGGAGAATCGCCGGCCGAACGCGTCGATTCTGTGGCAAGCTACACAGGTCAAGCCTTCGATCCGGGCGCAACGGCGCTCCCGATCATGGTATTCCGGGCTGAGGCAGTCTCGTTCAATCCACAAGAGGCCTGGCGCTTCACGGACAATACGCCGCGTGTATCAGTGGGTGGCTGGGCGCAGGGCGCTGTGACGGAACATGGCGCCGGCCGAGCGGCCTTCTTCGGGGAGGCCGCGATGTTCACCGCCCAGGTGTCGGGACCCGACAGGGCCCCGATGGGAATGAACCGGCCTGAGGCGATTCAAAACAGCCAGTTCCTCCGTAATGTGATGCGTTGGCTGACTGCCAATTGGGTTGGCGACGGCCGACAGCGATAGTCCCGTCCCGGCAACACTCATAGTTTTCGCTGGCCAGCCCCACGCGTCGATGATCATGTAACTCTATGCAAGTCAAGGTGTTACGCTACATTATCTCGATTGTGACCTAGATCACATTTTCGGTGCGGACCTTGCAATTGTACCTCCGCCGAGCAGTCTCGCCTCCTGCTCATGGTCCACGATTGGAGGTGCGGTGAGAGGTCGAGAGTATCAATCTGTAGTATTCCTCACAATGGTTCTGGCAGCGTGCACGGACCCCCTCGAGGTAGAGGAATTGGTGCCATTCGATCCCCCTGCGGTGTATCAGGTATGGTGGGCGGAACTCGAGCTGTGTGTCGGCGTAGAGGGCGAGTTTGACCGCATCCGCTGGTTCACGGCGGAGACGGTCCGGTTTGACGGCCAAGACACATTCGGTGTGTGGATGTCGCCTAGTACGATCTATCTCGAACGCTTCTACACCACTTCGGTTACGGCCGTCAAACACGAAATGCTGCACGAACTTACGGATGGTGCACTACCACATTCGCATCCGGTGTTTGCATCGTGCACCGCTCCGAGGATCATGGTACCGGAAACCGATTGGCGGCGTCGACCTTAACACACCCGGATCGTCGAATGGGCTCGGGCCACTACCTACCAGTCAGACAGCGCTTAGCAACGTTGACCTAGCAGCACGGAGGAGTATCCCCTAGCTTTCTTGCCCCTGTGGGAGGGGTTGTCCAGGTGAGCGAGGTTCCTGCGCGAGATCAACATCGTGGCTCACATCAATCATCCTCATATACTCTCACTGCACGACTCGGGGGAGTCGGCCGGGTTTCTCTACTACGTAATGCCCTATGTAGAAGATGGGTCGCTGCGTAGGAATCTCGATGTCAACAGACAGCTCGCAGTGGATGAAACTGTACGAATCGCATCCGAAATAGCGGATGCTCTGGGGCATGCGCACGCCCACAACGTTGTTCACCGGGACGTAAAGCCTGACAATATCCTACTCGAGGCGGGCCATGCAGTCATCACTGACTTCGGTATCGCGTTGGCGGAGGGACACCGGGGCTCAAAGCGGGTCACTGAGCGGGGAGCCTACATTGGAACCCCGGAGTATATGAGTCCTGAGCAGGCAGCTGCCGAAACGGAACTAGACGGGCGCAGCGATCAGTATAGCCTGGCTTGTGTTCTGTACGAGCTGCTCGCTGGCCAACCCCCGTTCACGGGATCCAGTCCCAGAGTCGTATTGGCACGGCACATGGCCGACCCCGTTCCACCACTCACGACTATGCGGCCCGGTCTGTCAGAAGGCATCGAATACGCGATTGTGAGAGCCTTGTCAAAAGAAGTTGCCGATCGTTTCCCGAACATGAGGGAATTCGCGAATGCGTTGGTGGAGCACGATGTGGTGGCATGTCGATCTCCTGCCAAGTCGATTGCGGTGTTGGCATTTGCCAACTTGAGCGCGGACCCGGATGATGAGTACCTGAGTAACGGCCTCAGTGACGAGATCATCAATGCTCTCACCAAGATCGAGGGATTCAACGTTGTTTCGAGAACGTCATCCTTTGCATTCAAAGATGCGAAAGAAGATATCAGAACCATTGGTAGGCGACTGAATGTGAGGTCGGTGCTCGAAGGGAGTGTGCGCAGATCGGGTGATCACCTGCGGGTGACAGCGCAGTTGATCGACGTCGGTAACGGTTACCATTTGTGGTCGGACCGGTATGACCGTGACATGAGAGACGTGTTCGCCATTGAGGACGAGATCTCAGAGAACGTTGCACAAGCGCTCGAGGTGGTGCTGAGTGACGACGAGAGGCGAGCCATCAAGAAGGTACCTACAGAGGATATCCAGGCCTACGATTACTATCTCCGGGGACGCCAATACTTCTATCAGTTCAGGAGAAAGAGCCTGGAATACGCACGGCACATGTTCACGCGGGCGATCCAGGTTGATCCCGGATATGCACTGGCATATGCGGGTGTCGCGGACTGTTGTTCATTCCTGTACATCTATTGGGGCTCACACAAAGAGGACCAGGAGCACGCAGAAGCTGCAAGCCAGAAGGCTCTGGAACTGGATCCGGACCTAGCCGAGGCACATGCGGCACACGGATTGGCGGTCTCGCTGAGCAAGCGCTATGACGAGGCTGCGGAAGAGTTCCGAACAGCTATCAGATTGAACCCCCACCTGTTCGAGCCGTACTATTTCGAAGGCCGGGCGTCATTTGAGAGGGGAGATTTCGAGCGCGCGGCGCAGTTGTTTGAGCGAGCGGCCGCAGTTAGGCTGGATGACTTTCAATCTCCGTTCTTCGCCGCACAGTGCTATGCGGCAATGGGCTTGGAGAACAAGACCGACACTGCATATCGCACAGCGCTGGAATCAATCAACCGTCCGCCCAGTACGGGAACAAGAAAGAGACCGACGACGAGCAGCGGCAGGACGAGACGACGACCGGTCCCCGATTCGTCGCCTTGCTGAGCCGGTGATGGTCCAGACAACCATTACATTGACGTACCGCTGTTGACTGATTGACACATACGCGAGATGCCACTACGCTTCACTAGCGTTAAGGCACGCTGGCAAGTGGGCCGAAGAACCAGTGACACTTAATCGGGGGACTTGGCATACGCTCAGGTCCTTTTCGTTTCCGGGACGATTAGGTGCCTGAACGGGGTGGGTGCTTGCACATTATCCACGTGATGGCAACCCAACGCGGGGGCATAGTCCGCGAGAGAGATTGTTGAGCGATCGGTAGGTCCGGCTGTGCCGACTCCGACGTCAACAGAACAACTGGAGGAGTACGGCAGATGCGTATCACCGGCAAGGTGAAGTGGTTCAACGACCGCAAGGGCTTTGGTTTCATCGAGCGGGACGATGGGGAGAAGGACTGTTTCGTGCATTTCTCAGCAATTCAAGGGGATGGTTATCGGTCACTGAGAGAAGGCGAGCGTGTGGAATTCGAAGTGGTGGATGGTGAGAAGGGGCCTGCGGCGGAGCAAGTCAACCGGCTGGATGATGGAGGAGATTCAGACACATGAAATCGACCTACTTGACGGTGGCCATGGCTCTTGCCGTCGTGAACCTGACTTCCTGTTCCGGCGCTAGTGCCGATTTGGATTCGGTCGAGGGTAGGTCCAGCTACGCCATTGGTCTCGATATCGGTAAGGCTATGGTGGACAACCAGGCGGAAATCGACCTGCCGTCTTTGGTAGCCGGCTTGACCGATGCCCTAGAACAGAGAGAGCCCTTGCTAACGGATCAAGAAGCGGAGCAGATCCTACGCGAGTTCGCAATGAGGATGCAGCAAGCCGAAACCGAAAGGCGGTCTGCAGCATTGGAGGCAAACAGGTCAGAGGGCGCAGCATATCTGGCTGACAATGCTGCTAAGGAAGGTGTGGTGACCACTGAAAGCGGGTTGCAGTACGAGGTCTTGGAGCAGGGCGACGGTCCCAAGCCTACCGCAGCAGATAGAGTCACCGTGCATTATCGTGGAGAACTCGTGGATGGTACCGAGTTCGACACTTCTTATGACGGAGACCCGGCATTGTTCGCCGTTAACGGATTGATTCCCGGCTGGACCGAAGCGCTGCAGCTCATGAATGTGGGAGGCAAGTCCCGAGTGGTTATTCCGCCCGAATTGGCATACGGAGAACAAGGCTCGGGACCAGTGATTGGCCCCAATGCGACGCTGGTGTTCGAAGTGGAGCTGCTCGGAATAGCCAATTAAGTCGACAGCAGATCTTGGTGAGGTTGCCAAACGAGGCCGCCTTTTGGCGGTCTTGTTTCTTTAGCTCGCGCGATCGGCTGTGACCAGCTCCACTCCGGCAAATACGAGTGTCACCTGCAATTCCATTTGATCGCGTATGGGCATTGCCTGCAGCCCCGCCTCCTCCGCTTCTCGCCTGACTTTGTCTTCTGTTCCGTCTTCAGTCAGCATCATTCGCCATCGATCGATTCGAATCTTCCATTCCTCAGCCGCTTTGTCCGGTGGGCCGATGAGCTCACCCACCCCCGGCGTGATAAACAAGGGCATTTCCGACACGAGCGTCAGAGGATTCCCTCCCATCTCCCGCACCACCTCCATGGAACTGGGTCGAAACAGTTGGGCGGTGTCCCTATCTCCCAGTTTCATGAAGTGCGACCGCATGGAGTTGGAGTCTGGTCTTGTGCAGAATCCTCTCTCGATGCGAAAGAATCCTTTCTCACCCCCTCGTTCGACGTCGTGCAACGAGTAACCGAGTGCAGTCACTCGGGCCACGCAACGTTGCTTCAGCAGGTTGCAGCGGTCTCGCCACGCCGGTTCGAGCAAGAACCACGGACCAGCGGAAAAGCCCATTCCGTGCATGGACGTGTGCAGAGCGAAGGTGCCGGCCGTCCGCCACCAGTCGTACACGGCGCGGTTCTCTGGCCGCGCATTGGTGTCGTTGCTGTCACGGGGAAAGCCAAATTCGATATCATCACCGGGACGCTCGCGAGTCCGGTATGATAGATATGCAACCGGGTCGAACACCGCGACTCGATCGTTGTACCATTGACGGTTGCGCCCTTCTCCATCGGGGTTGATATGAGGCACGATCCACCATTGGTAATTGGCCAACAGAGAGTCGTCCGGGGGCAGCAGTGACAGGTACGAGGCGAACCGCCGCAACAGAAGTGGCCCAACAGGCTCGTCTGCATGGCAGCCCCCCAGCAGACTGATACGCCGGGCACCGGTTCCAAATTGAAATCCCCGAACGGCACGACCCTGGCGAGATCGGCCCAGGACCGACCCTGCACAGTGCGCTACTGGTTGGGCCGTGAGGATCTCAGCGATGCGATGGTACATCGGCATGGAGCGGCAATCAGTATCAGAACCCGCCCGTCTCGTCGGCCGACGGTCCGTATGTCATCGGTAGCGGCACGTCGTTGAGACGCAGGTAAACGGACAACTGCCCCCGATGGTGTACGAGATGATTCATGACCATGCGGCGCACCACGCTGAGTTTGTTGTCAGCAAAGACCTCCTTGCCGCTATGTGTCATGGCCCAAGTCCTTGCGAACTCTTCGTCGGGTGTCGTGGTCAGTAGCTCACGAAACATCGAAACGTTCTTGTCGAACAAGTCTAGAACTTCAGAAACAGATCCCAAGATCGTGGGTTCGAACGAGGAATCGAGTGCCAGGGTGTCCTGTGCGATTGTCACTTTGCCCCAAGCCGGCACCTCTGCTATGTGTGTCGCGAGCCGGCCTAGAGGCATGGATTTCTCGTGAGGCTTCCACGCGAGTTTGTCATCTGGAACTCGCTCGAGCGCTTTTCGCGTGGCTGGAGCTTCCTGGTCCAGCTCCACAATTAGAGTATCGCTTATGGACACGGCTCCTCCTGGTTAGTCGTGTTGGGGTGGAAAAGTAGCTTGATACGTTTGCCGAAAGATCGCAATGGTCTTGAAGACGTGTGTCCATGACTACTGAAGTGCGGCAACTGACCTGGAACGTGTTGCGAACGCCCTGGTCTACCCGATAGATCTCCAATACTTTGGTGGATCATGTCTGATGTTCCAAGTGCTTTGAAAGCCGCGTTAGCAGATCGCTATGATGTTCAGCGAATCATCGGTCGTGGTGGTATGGCCACGGTGTATCTGGCAACTGACACACGGCATGGGCGGGATGTCGCAGTGAAGGTGATGCAACCGGAGCTGGCAGCATCGATCGGAACAGAACGGTTTCTCCGTGAGATTGAAATATCCGCAAAGCTCAATCATCCAAACATCATCACTCTGATCGACTCGGGCGAGGCTCGTGAGTTTCTCTATTTCGTAATGCCCTATGTGGATGGCGAGTCTCTTCGGGAGCTGCTGAATCGTGAGCGGTACCTCGCACCTGGGAATGCTATTCCCATTGTGAAGGAAACCGCTGATGCCCTCAGCTACGCGCATCGCCGAGGGGTAGTGCACCGGGACATCAAACCAGAGAATGTACTGCTCTCCGAAGGACACGCCGTGGTCACCGACTTTGGTATTGCCAAGGCGGTGGTAACGGCCGGTACTGACAATCTGACGCGGTCCGGCTTTCCGATCGGGACCTTGGGCTACATGAGTCCCGAACAGGCTACCGGGAACACCGACCTGGGTCCCGCTACCGATGTCTTTAGTCTGGCCTGTGTCGTGTACGAGATGCTGATCGGGGAAACACCGGGCATGTGGCCATCGGATGAGTCTGTGCGGATGAGGCATTTTCTGGAGGCGAGCCCAGAGCATCGCACGCGGCTGGATCGCCTTCCGGGGTTCGTAGAACAGACGTTGGTACAGGCCATGGCTATGCGCGTGGAACAACGTCACCCGACGCCAAATGATCTGGCTCTGGCGCTGGAGAGCGGTGTGCAAGGTTCTCCGAAGTACGATCGACAACAAGTAGGCGAGATAGTGAGGCGAGCCGCGGAGATGCAGGCCGCGGAGCCAACGGAACATGAGGGTCTCTCTCTGGGTGGAGTCCAGAGAATCGCTGCAGAAGTGGGTATACCTCCCGAGCAAGTGCGGGAAGTAGCTGACGAACTGAGCGAGCACGCACAAGGTCTGACTGCGGGAGGAATCTTTGGAAACCGGCCGGAGCTCGAGTTCGAACGGTTCGTAGATGTCGAGGCTTCAAAGGGATCGTACCCGGACTTGCTAGAGGAGATAAGGGTCACGCTCGGCGAAGTTGGAGATATGGACGTAAAGCTCAGATACTTGTAAGCCCCCGCGAGGGAAGGACGCGAATTCGCATTACTGACAAAGAAGCGTCCCCAAGTGCCATCCTTATGGTCCCCATCAGCGCGTTCAGCCTAGTGGTACTCGCCATTACTGGCGCGATCTTGTCGGGCGTAGGAGTTCCCACGATGGAAACCGTGGCTGGTGCCGTGACAGCGGCCAGTACATTCGCTGGAGGCACGTATTGGGCGGCGCGCAACTCGTTCCGGCGGCAGCTGAGGGAACGATCACAACGACTGCTAGGCCTGATGGATAGAATGGTAAGGACGATTGTGGGAGGCAGAGAGCAGGGTAGAGAAAGAGATCCGTCACAAGATCACGACGAAACGTGAGCGCAGGTACGATTGACGGGCCAACTCAGCGACCGGAATCGCCCTGCATCTGGTGCTCTGCCGGCCGGTGTGCGTCTGTGTGTGTTCCGTGCGAGCCCAGCATCCCCTGCCTCAGGCCGATAGACCAGAGGCCAGCAACTAATACGGCCGCCGCCACAGCCCGTCTAACCCGGATGTCCCTTGCTGCGACCCGCCGGATTCCCAGTGCGACAACGGAAAGGCTGGGGACCGTGCCCACTCCAAAAGCGATCATCGCCAGGGCACCCCATCCCGGGGTTCCCGCCGCCACTGGTACCGCGAGGGCGGCATACACCAAACCGCAGGGAAGAAGGCCGTTCACCAAACCAAACGAATAGCGGGCCAGCAAGCCGGGGTTTCCAGCCATCGCCGACCCGAGTTTCCTGAGGCCGGGGATCACGAGCCGCGGCTCAGACACGAGTCCAGCCAACGCGGCTGAGAACCAGACCATTAAAGCAAGCGACACCACGGCGGCGACCCACGAGGGACCGGGAACCAGAGATCCTAACGCGCCAGCCAAGGCTCCCAATACGGCGTAGCTGGTGATGCGGCCCGCGTGCCATATTGCCGTGTCGGATATCCGCCGGCCGCAGAGAATGGCAAAGCCTCCGCACATGCCAATGCAATGTGGGCTCCCCACCAGTCCGGCCACGCCCGCAGCCGCGAGCAGACCAATCATTTCTGTAAAGAGACCTTCATGTTTGTCCTACACCGTCGGCCTTGACCCCTGCGGGTTGCCGGATATGATGTGAACGCATCGAGAGAGTTCCCAAATCACAAGCCGGATAATCGACCCTATGAATTATACCAGTCCGACTACCGCGAGCGAGTCGGTGTACGACGACGATATTGTTCGCATGTTCTTTGGGGCGACGGTTCTGTGGGGCGTGGTAGGGATGTTGGTGGGGATAATGATCGCCCTGCAACTCGCCTGGTGGCCTGCGAACCTCGGCCTACCATGGACCACTTTTGGCAGGTTGCGTCCGCTGCACACAAATGCCGTGATCTTTGCGTTCGCAGGGAACATCTGCTTCACCGGAATCTACTACTCGATGCAGCGCCTGCTGAAGACACGGATGTGGAATGACGTCTTGTCGCGTCTCCATTTCTGGGGCTGGCAACTCATCATTGTCGGCGCTGCGATCACGCTGCCACTGGGGATGACCCAGTCGAAGGAATACGCCGAACTGGCCTGGCCCATCGACGTGGCAATCGCTGTCGTCTGGGTGATCTTTGCTGTCAATTTCTTCGGTACGTTAGCTGTTCGCAAAGTGAAGCACCTGTACGTGGCGATCTGGTTCTACATGTCCTTCGTAATCACCATCGCCGTGCTCCACATAGTCAACAGCTTGGCGGTCCCGGCGACCCTGTTCCGATCGTACCCGGTGTTCTCAGGGTTGACAGACGCGTTGGTGCAGTGGTGGTACGGTCACAACGCGGTTGGCTTCTTTCTCACAACGCCATTCCTGGGGCTGATGTACTACTTCCTGCCGCGTGCTGCGGAGCGCCCGGTTTACAGCTACAGGCTGTCGATCGTCCACTTCTGGTCGTTGGTCTTCCTCTACATATGGACAGGTCCGCACCACTTGCTCTACCGTGGGGCGGCATGCTGAATGGGCTGCTGACGCTGCGCGGTGCATGGCACAAAGTGAGAACTGATCCGGTTCTGAAGTTCTATGTAGTGGCCGTGAGCTTCTACGGGATGAGCACGTTCGAAGGCCCCATGATGTCGATTCGGGCAGTGAATGGGCTCGCCCATTACACCAACTGGGTAATTGGCCACGTACACAGCGGTGCGTTGGGTTGGGTTGGGATGCTCACATTCGGTACGCTGTATTGGCTGGTGCCGAAACTCTGGAACCGGGAATTGGCGTATCCAAGCTGGGCAACGTCGCACTTCTGGATAGCAACCGTGGGCATAGTGCTCTACACGGTGTCCATGTGGGCCGCGGGCTTGATGGAAGGTTTGAGGTGGAGAGCGGTGAACGACCAAGGGCTGCTGGCCAACCCTGCCTTCATGGACATCGTCAATCGGCTCGATCCGTTCTATTGGATGCGGCTACTGGGAGGGGTTCTGTATCTCATCGGAGCTGTGATGATGACGTGGAACATCATGCGCACGATATCTGCTAGTCGAGAAATGGAAATTACGGCGCCCGAGCCGGCAGTCTCTTGAGCGAGGCAAACATGTCCGAAAGCCAAAGAAGAAAAGACAAGTTTCATCGTAGGGTACTCGAGAGCAAGGCCGGTATGCTCGCCATCTTCACTACCATCGCGATTTCAGTAGGTGGCATAGCTGAAATCGTTCCGATGTTCACCGCTACTGCCGGTCCAGAGAGACCCGATTGGGTGCAGCCATATACTCCACTCGAAGTTGCCGGCAGGGACATCTATATCAGGGAAGGGTGCTACGTGTGCCATTCCCAGATGGTGAGGCCGATGCGTGCTGAGATTCTGCGTTACGGGGAGTGGTCGCGTGCAGGTGAGTATCGCTACGATCATCCATTCCTGCTGGGATCGCGGCGAATCGGACCTGACTTGCAGCGAGTAGGAGGGAAGTATCCCGATGCGTGGCACTATGAGCACATGCGTGATCCGCGCAGTGTCTCGCCGGGGAGCGTCATGCCTTCGTATTCCTGGTTGCTCGACCGGAGGATCGACCCGGATGACGTTCAGGCATCGGTGCGAGCCCTGAAGCGAGTTGGAACTCCATACGACGAAGGGGACGTGGAATCCGTGCCAAGGAGCATACAGTCTCAGGGGCGGGAGATAGTCCAGCGACTAGCCGGGGCAGGCATCGTTGCCGAGTCAGATAGGGAGATCATTGCGTTGATTGCATACCTGCAACGACTTGGACGTGACGGCACACGGGCCGTTGAGGCTGGGCTCACCACGCGGGTC